>JAZFTA010000234.1:0-4778 GCA_036446415.1 Rhodospirillales bacterium
AACCCACGGTGCCCGCAAAGGCACAACGGTTTTCGAGACCGCCCCGATCGACCACTCTGGCACCTCTCCTGATATGGCCAATGGTCTTAAGGCCCGTATACATCATTTCCCGAGCCCATTCCTAGCGTAGTCGTTAATATCGTGTCATATTCATAATAAGGAGCTTGTTGGGGGCCGGTTTCATTGGTTTTTTCATATGGACACAGCCTCATGACCGTTGACAACTGGGGCTTAAGGGGTATATTGCCGCCTCTTTTGGCGGGAACGTGTATGAAGGCGTGTTCCCCTACGGCCAGGATACAAGGATGTTAAAAAATGTTCGCAGTCATTAAGACCGGCGGTAAACAATATAAGGTGGCTAAAGACGACGTAATCGCCGTTGAAAGGCTGCCGGGCGATCCCGGTTCGATGGTCGAACTTAAGGATATCCTTATGATCGGCCAGTCCGGCAAGGCGACTAACGTGGACTCGTCTTCCCTTGGCAAGGCCGCCGTCTTCGCCGAAGTGGTGGAGCAGACCAGAGGCGACAAAATAATCGTCTTCAAGAAGCAGCGCCGCAAGGGTTACCGCCGAAAGGCTGGGCACCGTCAGAACCAGACGGTTCTAAGAATCGTCGATATAAGTTCAAGCGGCAAAAAACCCGCCGCCGCGGCCAAGAAGGAAGCCAAACCAAAGGCCGGGACTAAACCAAAAACGGCGGTGAAGCCCAAGGCTGCGGCGAAACCGAAAAAAGATGCAAAGCCAAAGACGGCTGATAAACCGAAAGCGGCGGCGAAGCCCAAGGCGGCGGCAAAACCTAAGAAGGACACCAAGGCAAAGGTCAAGAAAACAGCCAAGCCAAAGGAGTAAAGAGATATGGCTCACAAAAAAGCAGGCGGCAGTTCGCGCAACGGCCGCGATTCCATTGGGCGGCGTTTGGGAGTTAAGAAATTCGGCGATCAGGCCGTAATTCCCGGCAACATCATCGTTCGCCAACGTGGCACCAAGTACCACCCTGGTTCCGGCGTCGGCATTGGCAAGGACCATACCCTGTTCGCCCTGGTTGAAGGCCGCGTGAAATTTCTCCACAAGGCGGAGGGACGCGTCTTTGTGGCCGTGGAGCCGGCCTCTTAGAGTAATATCGAACATCCAATGGCTGCGGTAACGAGGGGAATGAACAGCCATTCCCCTTTTTTTATTATTAGGCGGCGTCATGAAGTTTCTTGATGAAGCGAAGGTATATGTGAAAAGCGGCGACGGCGGCGACGGCTGCGTCAGTTTCCGCCGCGAAGCAAACGTTCCGTTCGGCGGTCCCGACGGCGCCGACGGCGGGCGCGGCGGCGGCGTATATGCCGAATGCGTCGAGGGGCTGAACACCCTTATAGACTTTCGCTACCAGCAACACTTCAAAGCCGGCCGCGGCGATAACGGCAAAGGCAAGAACCGCACCGGCGCCAAGGCCGAGGATGTTGTGATAAAGATCCCTTGCGGCACCCAGATTCTTGAAGTCGACAGGAAAACCGTTGTCGCCGACCTTACCGAACCCGGCCAGAGGGTGATGTTGGCGCGCGGCGGCGATGGAGGTTTCGGCAACGCCCACTTCAAGTCTTCCACCAATCAGGCGCCCCGGCGCGCCGTCCCCGGTTGGCCCGGTCAGGAGCGGTGGCTGTGGCTAAGGCTTAAACTGATCGCCGATGCTGGCTTGATAGGTATGCCCAACGCCGGGAAGTCGACTTTCCTGGCGGCCACATCGCGGGCCAGACCTAAAATAGCGGACTATCCCTTCACCACCCTTCACCCTAATCTCGGTGTTGTGGAGATAGACGGTGAGGAGTTCGTCCTCGCCGATATTCCCGGACTTATCGAAGGGGCCCATGAAGGCGCCGGTCTCGGCGTGCGGTTCCTGGGTCATGTGGAACGTTGCGGGGTGTTGCTTCATCTGATCGATGGCGTTCAGGAGGATGTTGTCGAGGCTTACAATACCGTGCGCCGGGAACTGGAGGCATATGGCGACGGTTTAGCAGACAAACTGGAAATAGTGGCGATTAATAAATGCGACGCGCTGACGGCGGAGCAGATAGAGGAAAAAAGCCTCGCATTGGCCGAGGCAACGGGACAAACCCCGTCGGTGATTTCCGCCGTCGCCGGAACGGGTGTTAGCGATTTGTTGCGCGGGTTGCTTGAAGTAATAAATGAATTCAGGGCGCCTGCACGCGAAGAGTCAAAGGTCTTTATGTCATGACTGAAAGCAGGCGCCATTCGAACCTTGAGACGGGCCGGCGCATTGTGGTCAAGATCGGCTCAAGCCTGCTGGTCGATGAATCCAACGGCACGGTTCACCGGCAATGGCTTGAATCCCTGGCCGCCGATCTTGCCGTTTGTCACTCCCGCGGCCAGGAGATAGTGATAGTCTCATCCGGCGCCATAGCCGTCGGACGGCGTCATCTGAATCTCCCCAGTGGGGAACTTAAGCTGGACGAGAAACAGGCCGCCGCCGCCACCGGCATGATCCGTCTGGCCCACGCCTACCAGGAAACCCTGTCCCATCACGAAATGACCGTATCTCAGGTTTTGCTGACCCTTGATGACAGCGAGAACCGCCGGCGCTATATAAATGCCCGCAATACGCTTGAGGCCCTTCTTCGACTGGGCGCGGTGCCGCTTATCAACGAAAACGACACCGTCGCCACCGACGAGATCAGGCTAGGCGACAATGACCGCCTGGCGGCCCGTGTCGCCGCCATGATCAGCGCCGATATCATGGTGTTGCTGTCCGATATCGACGGGCTCTATTCATCCGATCCCAGGCGGAACACGGAGGCCGAACATATATCAGAAGTCAAGGAGATTACGCCGGAGATCGAGGCCATGGCCGGTGAAGCAAGGCCCGGCGATGGAACCGGCGGCATGGTTACCAAGCTGGCGGCGGCCAAGACCGCGCTTGCCGCCGGGTGCTCCATGGTGATTGCCGACGGAAAGGAGCGGAACCCCATAAGCCGAATCGAGAGGGGGGGACGCTGCACGTGGTTCGTCTCCTCGGCGACGCCGCGCACGGCGCGAAAGCGCTGGATCGCCGGAAGCCTCAACCCCGCCGGCGCCATAATCGTCGATGACGGCGCGCTTAAGGCTCTTGAAAACGGCAAGAGCCTTCTGCCCGCCGGTGTCGTCGGGATCGATGGCGAGTTCCTGCGGGGCGACGCGGTAACCGTCAAAACCAGGGAGGGCAATGAAATAGCGCGCGGTCTTTGCGCCTATTCTTCCAAGGACGCTCGTTTGATAATGGGCCACAAAAGCAGTGAAAACGAACGCCTTCTCGGTTACCGTGGGCGCGATGAAATAATTCACCGTGACGATTTGGTGATGACATGACCCCATCCGATAAAGCCAAACAGGCCGATAACGTCCCCGAATTGATGCGGGAAATTGGCGTCAAGGCCAAGGCTGCGGCTGGCGCCCTGGCGGTTGCCGGCACCGAATCCAAGAACAAGGTTCTGATTAAAACCGCCCAGTTCCTGCGCCAGGACAAGGACGGAATACTCGCCGCCAACGCCAAGGACATGGCGGGAGGCGAGCAAAAGGGCCTGACGCCGGCATTGATGGACCGTCTGGCTCTTGATGACGATCGCATCGAATCAATGGCCGCCGGCCTGGAGGCGATAGCCGAATTGAGCGATCCCGTCGGCCAAGTCATGGCCGAGTGGGAGCGCCCCAACGGCCTGAGGATTTCCCGGGTCCGGGTGCCGCTTGGGGTCATCGGCGTGATCTACGAATCCAGGCCTAATGTGACGGCTGACGCCGGCGCCCTGTGCCTTAAGGCGGGCAACGCCGTCATACTTCGCGGCGGTTCGGAAAGCTTTCATTCTTCCGCCGCCATTATGGCTTCACTTGCCGGTGGCCTTAAGGAAGCCGGACTGCCCGGGTCCGCCATACAACTGGTTCCCACCACCGACCGCGCCGCGGTTGGCGAGATGTTGAAAATGAGCGACTTTATCGATGTCATCGTTCCCCGCGGCGGGCGGTCCCTGATCGAACGCATTACCGCCGAGAGCAGGATTCCCATGTTCAAGCACCTTGAGGGGATATGCCATACATATGTGGACGGAACCGGCGACGCGGATATGGCCCGAGACATCGTGTTGAACGCCAAGATGCGCCGCACCGGGGTATGCGGCGCCACCGAGACGTTGCTGGTGAAGCGAAGCGCCGCCAAGACCCACCTTCCTTCCATAGTCGATGCGCTGATCGGAGCCGGATGCGAGGTGCGCGGCGATAAGGACGCCATGTCATTGGACGACAGGGTAGTAGCCGCCAATGACCAGGACTGGGACACCGAATACCTTGACGCCGTTATTTCGGTAAGGATCGTGGATGGCCTCGACGAGGCGATCGATCATATTTCCAGGCATTCCTCCCAGCATACGGAGGCCATAATCACCGAAGACGCGGAGGCCGCCGAAACTTTCCTTAACCGGGTGGACAGCGCCATAGTAATGGTCAACGCATCGACCCAGTACGCCGACGGCGGTGAGTTCGGCATGGGAGCCGAAATCGGAATCTCGACCGGCAAGCTGCACGCCCGCGGTCCGGTCGGGGTGGAACAGCTCACAAGCTTTAAATACATGGTTCGCGGAAGCGGCCAGTGCCGGCCTTGATAGAAGAAAACGCCATCAAAAGAATCGGTCTTCTCGGCGGTTCGTTCAACCCGGCCCACGAAGGTCACCTGCACATTACCCGGCTGGCCCTTGATAGGCTCGGCCTCGATCAGGTGTGGTGGATGGTCTCTCCACAAAATCCCCTGA
>JAZFTA010000235.1:0-2407 GCA_036446415.1 Rhodospirillales bacterium
AGGATGTTTCCCCGCTAGGCAACGGTCTTCTAAGGCTCTTGTTCGTATACCTGATAGCCGTGCAGCCGGGCCCCGATTTCGGCCAGCGCGAGCATCTGCTGGTGCTTCTGGCCTCGCCCTTTCTTTTGATGGCGGCATCGAAAATGGACGGCGTCCATATCGAAAGGGGGCCGTCGATGGCGGGCGCCGTAATGCTCGCCCTGGGGTTCGCCCTGAAGCCTCATTTCCTGGCGGTCATGGCCGGCCTGGCGGTTGTTGCATTCGTCATCAACGGGGCCGTGGTCAAGACGCTGTGGCGGGAGGCCTTGGCGGTAATATTCGTGCTGGCCGGCTACGGGATTTCGGTGTTGATCTTTTTTCCGGCCTACATCGACACGGTGATCCCGGTCGCCGTCAGGTTTTACCTTTCCTTCAGCGACTGGCCGCGGGTGATGACGGTGCTGGCCCTATCCCCGGCGTTGTTGGTTTTTTTATGCCTGGTGGGGCCGTTCGCCCTGTTCAAGAGGGAATTGTTCGAAAAGTTTTCGGATTCCCGGGTAAAGCTGCTGTTCGCCGCCGCCGTCATGTCGGTTATCGTGTTCGCGGCCCAGAGAAGGGGATACCCATATCAGTTCGTGCCGGCCATGACCTGGGGCTACCTTTCGATGGGCATGGTGTTCTTCAGGATTTGTCTGGCCCGCCCGCATGACTTGTTTACTTCCTCGGTCCGCGGCCGGGCCTTGGTCTCGGCCGCGGTGGCGGTTCCGCTTATGGTCATGTCGCCGGTGGGATCGGTTTTATCCGCCCCGACGCTTGACGGTTTCAAGGGGCGCGTATTGACGTCGTACCTTGGCGGCAATTACCGGGGAAAGCCGGTCTTGATTCTAAGCACCCGGTTCTCGCAGCTTCCCCTGTTTCTTTACGCCGGTTTGACATGGACGTCGCGTTTCCCCCAGACCTTCCCCTCATGGCTGTTGCCGGCCCTTGAAGGCGGTCCTGGAACGGACGGTGGGGCCGGCGGTTACGTTTCCGACGCCGTCGCCGAGGACTTCGAGCGCCATGCCCCGGATTTGGTGTTGGTGGAAAAGTCCGATGAAGGGGTGCTGCTGGACCTTTTCCTGGGCGACCCCCGGGCAAGGGAGCTGTGGCGGAGCTATGATAATTATTACGAGGGAAGGCGGTTCAGCTTCTTCGCGCGCCATGGCGTGGTTCTAGTTCCGCCCGGACCTGAACTATGACTGTTGCTACCGCTAAATCGCCGGTTAGCCTGGTTCCGATGCTGGCGGTTGGGGCATTCGTCGCCTTCGTCCACGCCGCCTGGTGGCTGGCCGCCGATACGACGGTAGCCGGGGGCGGACTGTCCGACGGCGACGGCTACGCCCGGCTGGTCCGGGTCGCCCAGCTCTATGAAACAGGGGCCTGGTACGATTCCTCCTTTCCCCGGGCCAACGCGCCGTACGGCTTCGAGCTTCACTGGACACGCCCCCTCGATGTCCTGCTTTTGCTCCTGGCGGCGCCGCTGGCGCCGTTCATCGGCCTTAAGAGCGCGCTTTTCTGGGCCGGCGCCGTGGTCAGCCCGCTTCTCCATGTTCTTTCGGCGATGGCCATGGCGTGGGCGGCGATGCCTGTTCTGGGCAGGCCCGGCGCCTATCTGGCCGGAGCCCTGACGGCGGCCCAGGCCGGGTTAATGGGTTACGCCATCGTCGGCCACGCCGATCATCACCTGCTGTACGGCTTGATGACGGTCCTGGCTTTCGGGTTCATCATGCGCCTGCTGGCCTCCTCCTCCCGGTCGTCGGGGTATGCCCTTGGCGGGGGTTTTTTCCTGGCCATGGGTTTATGGGTAGGGCCCGAAACCCTGGTTCTTGTCGTCCTGTTCCAGGTTGCGGCGGCTCTCGCCTGGGCCGTTGATGGCGGCGCGATAGCCGGGCGGGCGGCCCGTCTGGCGTGGGGACTGGCGCTGACGCTTTCCTTGGTTTTGATGGCCGAACGCGGACCGGCCGATTACATAACCGTCGAATTCGACCGGGTTTCCATGGCCCACCTGACCATGGCGGCGCTGCTGGCGGCCTTCTGGATGATAGCCGGGGGCATGGAAAGCCGGATCAGGCGTCCGGCGGGTCGCCTCGGTTTCGCCGTTTTGGGGGCCCTGGTCATGGCGGCGGCGATGTGGGGGCTTTACCCCGAAATCCTGCTCGGCCCCAAGGCCTCGATCGATGCGTCGCTTCTTGACCATCCCCAGGCCCTGATACCGCTTTCCCCAATGATCGCCGAACTGGGCTCGATCGACGATCCGCAGCGGCTGCTGATTTATCTGGGAACCGCTGTTTTCGCCGTTCCGTGGCTCTTTTGGCGGATCAAGCGGCAATGGTCCAGTGAAACCGTCTGGCCATGGGTCTTTATGGCCCTTGCCGTCCTGGCTTATGTG
>JAZFTA010000236.1:0-2439 GCA_036446415.1 Rhodospirillales bacterium
GCGGGAAGGCCATGAATGGATAGATAACCGGCGGCCAAACCAAGACCCAGACCCAGGCTCGCCAAACGCCCTCCCAGGCCCGGCCCGCCTATCAGGCGGATAAGGCCCACCGACGCAAATGAAGCCGCCAGCGGCAATAGGGCGCTTTGAACCACCGGGTCGGCGAGGAGCTCCTTAATGTCCATGCTCAATTTCCATGTATGGGCATCCGCTCTAAAACCTGTCCCGCCCGTGGGGCCGGGTGAAGTCGATCTCAGGCCCCATGGGCACTATGGAGGTGGGATTGATGGCGCGGTGAGAGGAGTAATAATGGCTCTTGATATACTCCATGTTGACGGTCCCGGCCACACCCGGCGTCTGGTAAAGGTCCAGTACAAAGCCCCAAAGGCTCGGATAATCGACGATGCGGCGCTTGTTGCACTTGAAATGGCTGAAATAGACGCTATCGAACCGGACCAGCGTCGTGAACAGCCGCCAGTCGGCCTCGGTAACCCGGCCACCGGCCAGATAACGTTGATTTGAGAGTCTCTCCTCCAGCCCGTCAAGGGCCGCGAACAAGGCGTCATATGCCTCCTCGTAGGCTTCCTGGGTGGTGGCGAAACCGGCCCGATAGACGCCGTTGTTCACGTTTTCGTAGACGCTTGAGTTTATTGCGTCTATCTCGCCCCGCAGTTCGGCCGGGTAATAGTCGCCTTGGGCGGCCCCTATGCCGTCGAAGGCCGAATTGAACATGCGGATGATTTCCGAGGACTCGTTGTTGACGATTGTCCCTTTCCTCTTGTCCCACAACACCGGCACCGTCACCCGCCCCGAGTACGCGGGGTCGGCCTTCAGGTATATTTCGTACAGATATCCGCACCCGTTCAGCGGATCGGCGCCGACCGGCAACGTCCAGCCTTTCCCGAGCATCAGGGGATCGACCACCGAAACCCCGACCATGTCCTCCAGGCCCTTAAGCACACGGAATATCAGGGTCCGGTGGGCCCACGGACAGGCCAACGACACATAGAGGTGGTAACGCCCGGCCTCGGCCTTGAAGCCGCCGGAACCGTCACCGTCCACCAAATTACGGAATTGGCTTTTGGAGCGCACGAAACGGCCGCCGGACTTCTCGGTGTCGTACCATTCGTCATGCCACGCGCCGTCGACCAGAAGTCCCACTGCACCGTCTCTCTAGTCCAATAATAACACTAAAGATCTTTATGGGCGCCGTCGCAGAAGGGCGAATTGCCGGTCCGTTTGCAGGCGCAAAGGTAGACCTTCTTCGCCTCTTCGGCGGTGAAGGCCATGGGCTCGAAATCGGTGCCCTGGTGAGAGCCGTCGCAGAACGGCTGGGTGTCGCTTTTTCCGCAACTGCACCAGTGATAGGTCTTGCCGGATTCCAACTCTACTTCGATAGGCTGCTTTTGGGCGATGTCCGCTTCGGTCATTGTGGGCTCCTTTTTCCGCTGCCAACTATAGGTTCGATATTAATGAGGTTCGCAGGGAAAGACTAGACGGTCGCCAATTGATTGACAATAACCTGAAATGGAACAAAACTGTTTATAAACTGGAAACAATCAGCGGACTCGAGGACTCCATGATCAGCCTGTACGAAATGTCGGTGTTCGCCGGAGTGGTGGAGGCGGGGGGTTTCTCGTCGGCCGCCGCGGCGTTGGGAATCTCCAAGTCGGCGGTCAGCAAACGCGTCGCCCGCCTGGAGGACCGGTTGGGGGCTCGCCTGCTCAACCGCACGACGCGGCGTCTCAGCCTGACCGAGGCCGGGGCCCAGTTCCATGAGCGTTGCATCCGCATTCTTTCCGATGTCGAGGACGCGCAATCGGCGATCACCAGCCTTCAGCTAAACCCGCGCGGCACGCTGAGGGTGAACGCTCCGATGTCGTTCGGCGTCCGTCACATCGCCCCGGCCCTCGCCGGTTTCATGTCCCGGCACCCGGAACTGAAAGTGGACCTGGTTCTCAACGACCGGGTGGTGGACTTGATCGAGGAAGGGTTCGATGTCGCCGTGCGCATCGTCCGCTTATCCGATTCGAGCCTGATCGCCCGCCGCCTGGCCTCTTACCGCCGGGTGGTCTGCGCCAGCCCCGAATATTGGGAGAGCCATGGCAGGCCGGCCCACCCCAGGCAACTAAAGGACCACAATTGCCTGAACTACACCTATCTTCTGACCCAGGGGGGCTGGCGGTTCAGTGGACCAAACGGGCCGATGACGGTGGCGGTGTCGGGCTCCTTTCAGACCAACAACGGCGACGCCTTGCGGGTGGCGGCGTTGAACGGGATCGGGGTTTGCATGCTTCCCACCTTCATCGCCGGAGAGGACCTGTCGGCCGGGAGGCTTGAGGCCGCCCTTGAGGATTTCGAGGAGGAAGACCTTTCCATTTACGCCGTCTTCCCACACGCCCGGCAATTGCCGGCCAAGGTCCGGACGTTTGTCGATTA
>JAZFTA010000237.1:0-3146 GCA_036446415.1 Rhodospirillales bacterium
GCGGATCGCCCGGCGCGAAATGCGGGCCGGGTTCGGAGGGTTCAGGATTCTCATCGCCGGACTCGCCCTTGGCGTCGCCGCCATAGCCGCCATCGGCTCGATGAACGAGGCCGTGGTCCTGGGCCTTAAGGGGGAGTCCAGAAAACTGCTTGGCGGCGACGTCGATTTGCGCCTGCACAACCGGCCGGCCGGGTTCCAGGAAATGGCCTTCCTTGAAAGTACTTCCAGAAAAATCTCAAGAACCATGGACATGCGGGCCATGGCCTTTCCCGCCAAGGGCGGCGGCGGGCGCCGGTTGGTCGAATTAAAGGGCGTCGATGAAAACTACCCTCTCACCGGGACCATTGAACTGGACCGGCCCTTGACCATAAACAAGGCCCTGGCCCGGGAAAACGGAACCTGGGGCGCCGTCGCCGACGCCAACCTGCTGGACAGGCTGGGGATCGCAATAGGCCAAAGGGTCCGGGTCGGCGACGCCGAGTTCCAAATCCGGGCCCGGATTTTGAGCGAGCCCGACCGGGTGGCCAGCATTATCCGTTTCGGACCCCGGCTTATGGTCTCATACCCGGCCCTGGAAACGACCGGACTGGTCCAGCCGGGCTCCCAGATCCATTACCATTACCGGATCGAATTGGCCTTGGATGACTTCGCGGCCTGGATCGAAAGACTGAAGGCGGAGTTTCCCACCGCCGGCTGGCGGATAAGGGGAACCGACCAGGCGGCGCCGGGGCTTCAGCGCTTCATCGAGAGGATGACCCTGTTCCTGGCATTCGCCGGAATGACCGCCCTTCTGGTCGGCGGCATCGGGGTCGCCAATTCAGTTAAGAGCTTTGTCGACGGCAAGAGCGACACCATAGCCACCCTGAAATGCCTGGGGGCAAGCGGCGGTCTGGTGTTCAGGACATATCTTTATCAGGTCATGGCCCTGGGCTTTATCGGCATCGCCATCGGGCTTGTTTTGGGGGCCATTGCCCCGGCCGCGATCACCATGGCGATGGCCGGCGTTTTTCCCATCGCCCCCAAGGTGGGTCTTTATCCCATGCCGCTGATCGTCGCCGCCTCATTCGGATTGCTGACCGTGCTGACCTTCGCCGTATGGCCCCTGGGCCGGGCCCGCGAGGTTCCGGCCGGGGCGCTGTTCCGCCAACGCATCCAGCCTTCGGCCCTCAAACCCAGGTATTCCTATAGGGTGTTCGCCGGAGGGTGCGCCGCCGCCCTGGCCGGGCTTGCCATCGTCAGCGCCTCGGACAAGTACTTTGCCGCCTGGTTCGTCGGCGGCGCTTTCGCCTCGCTGCTGGTCCTGCGCTCCGGCGCGGCGCTTCTGATCGCGGCGGCCGGGCGCCTGCCCCGTCCGCCGGGGGCAAAGTGGCGTCTGGCGCTGGCCAACCTTCACCGGCCCGGGATTTCGACGGCCGATATTTTTCTCTCACTGGGGCTCGGCCTTTCGGTGCTTGTCGCCGTTGTGCTGATCGAGGGCAACCTCAGCCATCAGATCAATGAGCGGCTGCCGGAAGAAGCGCCGGCCTTTTTCTTCGTCGACATCCAGCCCCACCAGGCCGGGAAATTCGACCAGGTGGTCCTTTCGCAACCCGGGACTTCCAACCTGCAACGGGCTCCGAGCCTGCGCGGCCGCATTGTCCGGATTGACGGGGTCCCGGTCGACAAGGCGAAGATATCGCCCGCGACGGCGTGGGCGGTAAGGGGCGACAGGGCCCTGACCTATGCCGCCAAGGCGCCCGATCACGCCGAGATAGTGGCCGGGGAATGGTGGCCTCCCGATTACCGGGGAGAGCCGGTCATTTCGCTGGACGCCAAGTTGGCCCGCGGCTTCGGCGTCGGCCTCGGCGATACGCTTACCCTGAACGTGCTGGGCCGCGAGATCGAAGCGACAATCACCAGCCTGCGTCAAATCGACTGGCGCAGCCTGAGGTTCGATTTCGCCATAATTTTCGCGCCCGGCGCCCTGGAAGGCTCGCCCCACACCTACATCGCCGCCGTCCAGGCCAGCCGGGCCAGCGAGGAAAACGTCGAGAAAGCGGTCACCGAAACCTTCAAGAACATATCGGCCATCCGGGTCCGCGAAGCCCTCGAGGCGGCGGCCCGCATTCTTGAAGGCATCGGCGTCGCGGTGCGCGCCACTTCGATGATCGCCATTTTGTCGGGCGCCCTGGTCCTCGGCGGGGCCATCGCCGCCGGCCAGCGCCTGAGAATCCATGACTGCGTGGTGTTCAAGGTGCTGGGCGCCACCAGGCCGGTCATCCTTCAGTCCCTGGTGATCGAATTTTGCGTACTCGGCATCGCCACCGGCCTCACGGCGGCGGCGATCGGCACCACGATAGCCTGGGCGGTTATCAGGTTTTTGATGCACGCGCCCTGGATTTTCCTGCCCGGCGTGGTGGCGGCGACCCTGATCGCCTGCCTGGCCCTTACCATCGTCGCCGGTTTCGCCGGAACATGGCGGGCCCTGGGCGAAAAGGCCTCTGTTCACCTGCGCAACGAATAGGAACCTTCCCCTGGGGGGAAGCCCAGAGGCTTGATTTCCGCCATTATTGTGCCATATTAGGCGAAGATTATCGCCGCCATGAGAACAACGTATTTGAAAGGGGTTTTTCATATGGCTTTCGAGACCGACAAGCGGTTTGAACTGCGCACCGGCCAAACGGCGGCCCAGGCCGTTCCCATCGACGAGGGCCTGCGCGCCTACATGCTGCAGGTTTACAACTACATGGCCTCGGGACTGGCCCTGACCGGCATAGTCGCCCTGGCGGTCGCCTCTTCCGAGGCCGCCATGGGGATGATTTTCGGCACCGGCCTCTCGTGGATCGTAATGCTGTCGCCGCTGGCCTTTGTCATGGTCCTGTCCTTCGGCGTTAACAAGATGAAGGCGTCCACCCTGCAGGCCGTGTTCTGGGGGTTTTCGGCGGTTATGGGCCTTTCCATGGCCTCCATTTTCATCATGTACACCGGCACCTCCATAGCCCGGGTGTTCTTCATCACGGCCGGCACCTTCGCCGCCATGAGCCTTTACGGCTATACCACCAAGAAGGACCTGACCGGCTGGGGCTCGTTCCTGTTCAGGGGGCTGATCGGCGTCGTCATCGCCAAGGTGGTGAACATCTTCCTTCAAAGCTCGGCATTGCATTTCC
>JAZFTA010000238.1:0-5726 GCA_036446415.1 Rhodospirillales bacterium
GTCCAACGCGATCAAGTTCACAGCCCCTGATGGAAAGGTTTCAATAAGCGCTTCGCTTGATGACGGGAATGCATGCGTTTTAACCGTGACCGACACAGGTGTCGGCATGGACAAGAAAGAACTGGCCAAGGCGATGGCTCAATTTGGCCGAGTGGACAGCGGTCTTGAAAGGCAACATGAAGGGACGGGTCTTGGATTACCGATTACCATGGGGTTGATTGAACTCCACGGCGGGACGTTTGAGATCGAAAGCGAAAAAGGCAGGGGAACTACCGTTACAGTGTGCTTTCCGCCGGAGAGAACCGTGGCTTCCTGAGAGAGGAAGAACCTCATTTCAAACCGCCGAAATGTCCGAGTTGGGTCAACCCGGAAGCCGCCGCCGGCCCCCAATATGGTCCGCTGTATGGTTGATGCCAAGGATCGTTGACAATACCGGCGTTTATTGGGCGCGCCGCGTTTCGCGCCACGTGGTGAAGGCCTTAAGGTCTTCCTTTATGCCGAACACCACGCGGTAATGTTCGCGGCCGGCGTAGGAGACCGTCTTGCCGGCCACCACGCACCAATTGCCCTTGCAGTTTTTTCCCAGCCAGCCGATGACCGCCTCCTTTCTGGCCCTAAGCGATCGCCCATGGCGGCGGCGGGGGCGGCGGCGGTCGGGACCGCTTCTTCTGTATTCGCCCTGGCGGCGGTCACAGTCAACTTCCATGACCAGCACCCGCCGCTCATCGTCCCGGCGGCGGTCGGGAGAGGGGAGGAACGGTCTTCCTTGAAAGGCCACTAGGCCCCGATCTCCTCGCACATGGTGAGGTAGTCGTTATAAATGGCCTGGCTCAGCCTGCCGTCCTCGAAGGCCAGATCGAACACGTCGAGCGCCCCGGAAGCCTTTTGCAGGTATTCGTTCAAGACCCCGGGTCCCAGTTGGTCCGCCAGTTCGTTAACCAGGTTGCGGTAATCCATCGAAAGTCTCCCACAGTTTGGTTGTTGGAACTTTCTCAAAACCTAAATACAGGAAATTGATGAATGGTTAACGTCACTCTATTAAACGCGCTAATAAAGGAGGTGGCGAAAGGTATTCCAGGCGATGGTCCTGGCAATTACGCCTGGTTCTTGAGGTCCGGCGGTCCGAGTTCTTGCGCATGTCGAGGATATGCTTGGGGGCCGTTCGGCTCCGCCTTTCGAGGCCCGAGCGGGAACTGCCGGAAAAGCGGCGAAAGCGGTAACGCCTGTCGGGTCCGATGTATGATTGGCTCCAAATCAGTTCCAGATCACCGTAAAGAAACCCCGCGGATCCGCCCTTAAACCCCATGCCGTCACTTTCTGTTTTGACATCCCGTCACGTTCTGTGCCGAGTGGGCGCGATTATCCCCGATCCGTCTTACCTGTTCCTGACAGGCCTGAGAAAAAATGGGAGTAGCTTTGTCGCGGCTAATTACAATCTTCTTCGCACCACTTGGGCCACCTCGCCGCCGGTAAGCCGGATGGGATTGGTTTTCATGCTCGAGCCCCGGCTGCCGGCGGCCACCCGTTCAATATCGGCGGCCGTAACTCCATATTCCGAAAGCCTGGGCAGGGCCAGCCTCTCGGTCCATTTGCGCAGGACCTTGACCAGCCCGGCCCGGGCCTTTTGCTCATCGTCAAACGGCGCCCCGGCGGCCAGGGCGCCGATGCGGGCGTACTTGCCAAGGGCCGGGTTGTCCGGTTCGCGGTTCTCCAGGGCCTGGATGTTGACGTCGGTGGCCTCGGCGACCAGCGTGCCGCAGACCACGCCGTGGGGTATCTCAAACAGCGAGCCCAGGGGCTGGGCCAGGCCGTGGACCGAACCCAGGCCGGTCTGGGCCAGGACGATGCCCGAGGTCAGCGAGGCGTAACACAGGTTGGAAAGGCCGGCCGGCCGGTCATCGCCCTTTCCTTCCAGGGCCTCGAAGAAACCAAGCATGAAGGCCTCCAATCCGGACAGGGCCAGGGCCTCGGCCACCGGGTTGGTCCGCATGGAGACAAAGGATTCAAGCAACTGGGTGAAGGCGTCCATGCCGTTGGCGGCCAACACCTCCCTGGGGCATGAGGCAACCAACCCCGGATCGACGATAGCCACCCGGGCCACCAGGCCGTCATGGCGGAAAGACTTCTTGAAACCGTCTTGGCCGTGGCGGCTCAGCACCGCGTTCGAAGTCGCCTCGCTGCCGGTGCCGGCGGTGGTGGGGACGGCGATCAGGGGCACGCTTGGACCGCCATAGGGCATTTCAGGGCCCACCCCTTCCAGGTGGTCGATCACCGAATTGCCGGGGACAAGCAGCCCGGCCACCGCCTTGGCGGCGTCGAGCGCACTGCCGCCGCCGATGCCCACCACCACGTCGATGCCGCCACCGTCCATGCCTGCGCCGCCATGTTCCCTTACCGCGCCGTCGACCAGTTCCGGCGACGGCTCGCCGGCCACGGACAGATGTTCCCAATCCACCCCCTTGGCCTCGAGGCCGTCGATCAGGCTTTGCCAGTGGGGAGTGGCCTTGAACGATTTGGCGCCGGTGACGATCAGGGCCCGCTTGCCGAGGGCCCGGACCTCGCCGGGGATGGTCTGGCTGGTCTTTGCGCCGAACACTATCCGAGGCAGCCGGGCCGTGGAAAAGGGGGCTATGGGGGCCATGATCCTATCTCACCGGATGTTTTAGATAATGACGATCAGGAAGGCGGCATCGGCGATGTGTACTATAGTGACCCGCATTGGCTCCCTCCCATAATAATTGAGGCTTGGCCATTTCCCCTTTGCAAACTATAGGGGTTGTCCTACCAATATTCGACATTCCAATCTTCGATACGATCAAGGCCCGTTTTTATGAAGGTGGACGCTTTCGACTTCGAACTGCCCGGCCAACTCATCGCCCAAAGGCCCGTTTCGCCCAGGGACGCGGCCCGGCTGCTGCATATCGGCAATGGCTTGCACGACCATGTCATGGGCGACCTGGCGGACCTGTTGGGCGTTGGCGACATACTTGTTTTCAACGACACCCGGGTGATCCCGGCCCGGCTCACCGGCAGGCGCAATGACGCAAGGGCCGAGGTGACGCTGATAAAGCGGCAAACCCCCGATACATGGCGGGCCTTGGCCCGGCCGGCCAGGAAACTACGGATCGGCGACAGGGTCGATTTCGCCCCCGGTTTTTGGTGCCGGGTCACGGCCAAGGGCCAGGGCGAGGACAAGGGCGGAGAGGTGACGCTGACCTTTAACAAAGGCGGCGGCGATCTCAAGGCGGCGCTGGACCAATACGGGGCCATGCCGCTTCCCCCTTATATAAAGAGAGACGGGGGAACCGATGAGCGCGACAAGGAGGACTACCAGACCATGTTCGCCCAAAAAGACGGCGCGGTGGCGGCCCCGACGGCGGCCCTGCACTTCACGCCGGCCCTCATGGCGGCCTTGGAAAGGCGGGCAATTGGCAAGACATTCCTGACCCTGCACGTGGGGGCCGGAACCTTCCTGCCGGTCAAGGCCGCCGACACCAAAGACCACGTCATGCACCCCGAGTGGGGCGCCATTTCCGAACCGGCGGCCGAGAAGATCAACTCAGCCCGCCAAAGGGGCGGCAAGGTGGTGGCGGTGGGCACCACCTCGCTCAGATTGCTGGAGGCGGCGGCCTCGGACGACGGAGAGGTGCAAGCATTCGAAGGCGAAACCGATATCTTCATAACCCCGGGCTACCGGTTCAGGGCCGCCGACATGCTGGTCACCAACTTTCACCTGCCGCGCTCCACCCTGTTCATGCTGGTGGCCGCCTTTTCGGGGCTCGATACGATGAAGCGGGCCTACGGGCACGCCAAGGAAAAGGGATACCGCTTTTACTCCTACGGCGACGCCTGCCTGCTGGAAAGGCGGACGCCATGAGCAACCTGAGGTTCGAGCTTCTGGCGGAAGACGGCCAGGCCCGCCTGGGCAGAATCCAAACCGCCCATGGGGTCATCGACACCCCGGCCTTCATGCCGGTGGGAACGGGCGGGACCGTCAAGGCGATGATGCCCGGGGCGGTGGCCGCGACCGGCGCCCAGATCATCCTTTCCAACACCTATCATTTGATGGTGCGCCCCGGCGCCGAGCCCATCGAAAAGCTGGGCGGCCTGCACAAATTCATGAACTGGCCGGGGCCTATATTGACCGATTCCGGCGGCTTCCAGGTGATGAGCCTGGCCAAGCTGAGGAAGCTAAGCCCCAAGGGCGTGGTCTTCCAGTCCCACATCGACGGCTCATCCCATGAGCTGACGCCCGAAAGGGCGGTCCAAATCCAGCACATGCTGGGCGCCGACATTTCCATGGTGCTTGACGAATGCCCGCCCTACCCGGCCGAAAAGGACGACATCGCCAAATCACTGGACCTTTCCATGGGCTGGGCCGAAAGGTCCAGGGCGGCTTTCAAGGAGCGCCCGGGTCATGGCCTGTTCGGAATCGTCCAGGGCGGAGTGCACGAGGACCTGCGCGCCGCCGCCGCCGCCGGGCTGGTCAGGATGGGTTTTGACGGCTATGCGCTGGGCGGCCTGGCGGTCGGCGAGGGCCAGAGCGCCATGTTCGAGGTGATTGAGTTCACCCAGCCCAGATTGCCCCCCGACAAACCGCGCTACCTGATGGGTGTGGGCAAGCCCTCCGACCTGGTCGGGGCGGACCGGCCAGGCCTTCACCAGAGGCGGCCCCCTTAACCTGCGCAATGCGCGCCACGCCGGGGACTCAAGGCCCTTGGACGGTAAATGCTCATGCCCGGCCTGCAAGGACCACAGCCGGGCCTACCTGCATCATCTGGAAAAAGCCGGAGAGATTTTAGGATCTATGCTGTTGACCTGGCACAACCTGCATTATTATCAGGACCTGATGAGGGACATGCGCCAGGCCATAGCCGGGGGAACGTTCGATGCCTTCGCCAAGGACTTTGCCGACCAACATGTTCAGGAAAGCCAATGACCGATATGATATATGAAAACCTCAGCCAGTTGGGAGGCAAGGGGGAAATTCCGGCCTCGCCCGACGCCGCGGTGCTGGAAACCGTGGCCAACCCCAAGGCCGGAGCCAGGTACATGGTGCGCCTGACCTGTCCTGAGTTCACTTCCATATGCCCGGTCACCGGCCAGCCCGATTTCGCCCACCTGGTCATCGACTATGTGCCGGCCGAAAGGATCGTCGAGAGCAAGTCGTTGAAGCTTTACCTCAACTCGTTCCGCAACCACGGGGTATTCCACGAGGAATGCACGCTGGCCATAGCCGAAAAGATCATCGAGGCGGCCAAGCCCGAGTGGCTGCGCATCGGCGGCTACTGGTATCCCCGGGGCGGCATCCCCATCGACGTCTTCCACCAAACCGGCGAGCCGCCCAACGACGTGTGGATTCCCGACCAGGAGGTGGAGCCGTATAGAGGCCGGGGCGAGATCAAGCCGTAACCTCGCGCCGCCGGATCAGCCACCACACCAGGACGGCGCCGAGCAGCTTGGAAGCGGTCATCGCGCTAAGGGCGATGGGCGAAAGGATGCCCATGCCCCACAGGAAAACGGCGCTGTCGATGGGTGCGCCGAGCAGGCTGGAAAACAGGACCCGCTGCGAGAACGGACGGCGGGTGAAGGAATAGACCGCCCAGTCGGCCAGTTCGCTGACCAGGAAGGCGGCGGCCGAGGCGGCGGCGACCATCGGCGAGGCCATGAAATAGCTGATAGCCACGCCGACCAGCATGGCCCCCAGAACCTTGTGCCCTATCTCG
>JAZFTA010000239.1:0-2972 GCA_036446415.1 Rhodospirillales bacterium
GGATGAGAAGGGCCGATGAAACCACGGCCTGCGTGGTGATTTCGTGCCTGCCGCTTCACACTTCGGATGGGGAATGGCGCGGCACCAGGGGGATATGCCGCGACGTAACCGAGGACCGCGAACGCGAAGCCGCCCTGACCAAGTCGAGAAACCGCGAGCAGCTTCTAAGTTATATCGTCAGCACAATTCGTGACGAAATCGAGCCCCACAACATGCTGACCGCCGCCGCGGCGGCCACGGCCCGGGCCCTGGGCGGCGTCGGGTGCCGCATATACCGCCAGACCGAACCGGGATACTTCGCGGTGGCGGCTGAATACGGCAATACCGAAGGAATCGAATCCCTCGACGATCATCTGTCCAAACTTAACGACCAAGGGTCGCTTGAGGTAAAAGTGGGCAGGTGGCACGTAGTGGTTACCGCCACTCACTACCGCAAATCCGTCAACGGCGCGATCTGCATGTGGGTCGCAGCGGAAAAAGAGGAATGGGACGACGACAGCCGCATCCTCATAGGCGATGTCGCCAACCAACTGGGCATCGCCAACGAACAAATCACTATCCATGACCGCATCGTCAAGCTTTCGCGCACCGACGGCATGACCGGTCTGTTGAACCGCCGGGCATTTTTCGAAGAGGAACTGCCGCGCCGCATGAACCGGTTGAAGCACAGCGGTCAAGGCGCCGCCCTGTTTTACGTCGACCTCGACAACTTCAAGATGGTAAACGACGTTCATGGCCACCAGGCCGGCGATGACGCGCTTCTTTTCCTTCGCGACCTGATGATGGAGCACTCGCGGCCAAGCGATGTGATCGCCCGCCTGGGCGGTGATGAGTTCGCGGTATGGATCGACGGGGTTACGCCGGACGTTGCGATAGACCGCGTCAAGGCGTTGATGAAGGCCAGCAAGGAGTTGAAGAAATTTTCAGGTAACAAAGACAAACCGCTGGGAGTATCGGTGGGCATAGCAATGTACGATCCAGCCGATGACGAATGCCTGGATGACCTTCTCGCCCGCGCCGATGGCGCGATGTATGCGGTTAAGAAGGCCGGTAAGGGAGGGTTCAAAGTTGCTCCTTCCCCGGGATTGGAAAATAAGGAAGCAAATGCGTGAACAATAGCCCCGGTCAAAACATGGGCTCTCAAAACATGGGCTCTTATGAAAAAGACAGGGAACTGGCCCGCCACGGCGATCCCGAAGTACGCGCCGCCTTGGCGGCGCGCCAGGATATAAGGCCGGAAATAATCTATTTCCTGGCCGAGGACTCCTCTCCCCAAGTGCGCCGGGCCATAGCCGCCAACGCTTCGGCCCCCCGCCAGGCCGACCTTGTCCTGGCCCGCGATGGGAACGAACAGGTGCGGACCGACCTGGTGGAAAAGATTGCCAAGGTCGTCCCCAATCTCAGCGCCGACGAACAGGACAAACTGCGAAATTCGACATATGAGGCGCTTGACGTCCTGGCCAGGGACCAGGCAACCAGGGTCCGCCGGATAATTGCCGACACCTTGAAGGATGTGGCCGACGCCCCGGCCGAGTTGATCAACAGATTGGCCAAGGATACAGAGGCGGTGGTCGCCAATCCGGTGCTGGAATTCTCGCCGGTCCTGACCGACGAGGTGCTGCTGGAAATAATTGAAAGCGGCGCGGCGGCTGGCGGCCTGGGGGCCATTTCCCGGCGTTCCGAGGTCAATGAAGGCGTTGCCGGCGCCATCGCCGCAACCGATGATGTGGAGGCCATCGCCGATCTGCTGTCCAACCCCAGCGCCCAGTTGCGTGAAGAAATACTGGACGACCTGATAGAGCGCGCCCCGGCCATTGAATTGTGGCACGCGCCACTGGCCACACGTCCAAAACTGCCGGTGAACGCGGCCCAACGTCTGGCCCATTTTTTGGCCGATAACCTGCTTGAAACCCTTCAATCGCGCGAAGACCTCGACGCCGAAACCCTGAATGCGGTCAAGGCCGTGGTTCAACGCCGCATCGGCAAGGACGGCAGCGCCGAAATGAAGGACGAATATATAGGCCCCATAGTGGACTACGCACAGGTGGAGTCTCTTCTGGAGATGGCCCGGAAGCTTTACGATTCGGGCAAGCTGGATGACAAAATGGTAGGTAAATCCATGCACGCCAGCGATTACGAATTCGCGCTTGCGGCATTGACGGTGCGAAGCGAACTACCGTTGAAGGTTGTCCGGAAGATTTTTTCGGCGCACAGCGCCAAGGGTGTGGTGGCTGTGTCCTGGAAGGCGGGATTGCCGATGAGGCTGGCCTATTACATGCAGCAAAGGATGGCCCACATAATGCCATCGGAGATCATCAAAGCCAAAAAAGGAAAGAAATATCCGCTCAGCGATGATGAAATGAAATGGCAGTTGGAGTTTTTCAGCGATCTTTCCGGAAAACACGATAAGTGATTGAGAGCCTATCCGAATAACTGGAGGCGGTTGTGATGAGACCAAATCAGGAAGGCCGCCGGGGGGCCACCGGGGGGTGCCCCCCCGATATTAAATGCGGGGGGGCGCCCCCGCGACCCCCGGGCGCCGCTTGGCCGGCGATGCCGGCGCATCGGCAACAAGCGGCAACGCAGCGGAGGCCTGATTTGGTCCACCCTCCGGGAGTCTCTCCTTGACCCGTGGTCGGCGTCGGATGATGCTTGTGATGCGTTTAGCATCACGGCGCCCCAACCTCCTGGCCACGGGGCAAGGAGAGACGTCACAACCGCCTCCAGTTATTCGGATAGGCTCTAAACATGACAAACACAACCCCGTTGCCTGCATGGCGGGACTTTTCAGCCGTCTTCCCTGGTCCCGAACCGAACGACATGGACCTCGCCAAACCCTGGCGGACCGGCGATGAGGCGGCTTTCTGGTTCTCGCGTTCGGCCTGGGCGATGCAGGCCATTCAATTTTGGTGGGAGACGTCAAGAAACAGGCGCCAACCCACCATCTGGCTGCCCGACTATTTCTGCAACCA
>JAZFTA010000240.1:0-2851 GCA_036446415.1 Rhodospirillales bacterium
AGACGGCGCTGTAGATGCTAGAGGATATCGCCACCAAGGACAGGATTCCCCAATACTACAAGCGGGCCAAGGACTAGAGCGACCGCTTCCGCCTGATCGGGTTCGGCCACGGCGTCTACACGAGCTACGACCCCCGGGCCAGGACCGGGTTGATCTTGTATTCCTCGCTCGGCGTCGAATACATCATGTTCAGGAAGTTCTCGGTGTAGCTCAGTTCGTTCTTCGGAGACACGAAGGGCTGGCCTATGGAATACTTGTACGAGACGGTTGCGATGGTCGGCATCTTGGCGATCAGCCGGTAGGCGGCCACCTCGCGGCATTCGGGATCGTGGATGTCGGTGCTGTCGTGATAGAAGGCCGACAAGGCCCCGGCGGCCCCGCACATGATCGCCATGGGATGGGAATCACGGCGGAACCCCTTGAAGAAATTGTACATCTGCTCGTGCAGCATGGTGTGATAGGTTATGTTGTCCTTGAAATCCTTTATCTGTTCCTCGTTGGGCAGTTCGCCGTAAAGCAGCAGGTAGCAGACCTCAAGGAAATTGGAATGTTCGGCCAGTTCCTCTATTGAGTAGCCGCGGTGGCGCAGGATTCCCTTCTCGCCGTCGATGAAGGTGATGGCGGAATCGCAGCTTCCCGTCGATTTGAAACCGGGATCGTAGGTGAAATACCCGGACTGGGCGTACAGCTTGCGGATGTCTATCACGTCCGGGCCGACCGAGCCGCTGAGAATCGGAAAATCGTAGCTTTCACCGGTACGGTTGTTGGTGAATGTGAATGTATCAGCCTGGTTGTTATGGGCTTTATTGCTCATGGGTTCACTCTCCCTTTTCCTTACAGCGGCATTTTTGTGATTACTTAATGACGTCGTCGATTCTCGCCAGCGTTTCGTCCCTGCCAAGAACCTCCATTACCTCGAAAATTCCCGGCGAGACGTTTGATCCGGTAAGCGCGGCGCGCAGGGGCTGGGCCACCTTGCCCAACTTGACGCCTTGCGCCGAGGCGGCGGCGCGGGCCGCGTTCTCAACGGCATCTACATTCCATCCATCGGTTTCTTCAATTATATCACGGAACAGGCGCAAACGTTCCAACGATTCCGGGTCCAGCAGCTTCATCGCCTTTTCATTCATTTCCAGGGGCCGCTTGGCGACGTAGAATTCCGCATTGCCGGCCAGTTCCGTGATCGTCTTGGCCCGTTCCTTGAGGCCGGCCATTCCCTTCGACAAACGCTCGGCTGCTTCATCGGAAATTCCGCCGCCCAGGCGTTCGCGCAAAATTGGCGTTATCAGGTCTTTCAATTCATCGTCGGATGCTTGGCGCATGTAATGGCCGTTGAGGCTGGTCAGCTTGTCCATGTCGAAACGGGCCGGCGAACGCCCGACGCCGTCAAGATCGAACCACCCGACCGCCTGTTCGATGGAGATGATCTCATCGTCGCCGTGCCCCCAGCCCAGGCGCAGGAGGTAGTTCACCATGGCTTGGGGCAGCAGGCCCATTTCGCGGTAGGCTTCGACGCCCAGCGCCCCGTGGCGTTTGGACAGCTTGGCCCCGTCGGGGCCGTGGATCAGCGGGATATGGGCGAACCTGGGCGGCTGCCACCCCAGGGCGGCATATATCCGGGTCTGGCGGAAGGCGTTGGTAAGATGATCGTCGCCGCGGATAACGTGGCTGACCCCCATTTCGTGGTCGTCCACGACCACCGCCAGCATGTAGGTGGGTGTGCCGTCGGCCCGCATTAAGATCATGTCGTCCAGTTGCTGGTTGGCGGTTCTGACCTCGCCCTGGACCAGATCGGCGATTGAGGTCTCGCCTTTGAGGGGGGCCTTGAGGCGGATCACCGGATCGACGCCGGGGGGCGCCTCGGCCGGATCGCGGTCGCGCCAGCGTCCGTCGTAGCGCATGGAACGGCCTTCCTTGCGCGCCCGGTCGCGCATTTCAGCCAGTTCATCAGGGCTGCAATAGCAGCGATAGGCCTTGCCTTCGCCGAGCAACCGCCTGGCCGCTTCGGCGTGGCTGGATTTGCGGGAAAACTGTGAAACCGCTTCGCCGTCCCAATCTAGGCCCAACCATTTCAGGCCCTCGTAAATCGCCTTCACCGCTTCATCGGACGAGCGCGCCCGGTCGGTGTCCTCTATCCTCAGCAGGAACACCCCCCCGTGGTGCTTGGCGAACAGCCAGTTGAACAGCGCCGTCCTTGCCCCGCCGATATGAAGGAACCCGGTGGGCGATGGGGCGAAGCGGGTGACGACCTTCATGACCTGATCTGCTACAGTGAATGAAATAAAACCAAACATCGCCAACCTAACATATCGGACCGGCGCTTGCAGCCTCGGGTAGGGAAAAATTGGGCGGGGAAAGAATATCTAAATTGAAGGGGCTTTTTTTTCACAAAAAAGCCTTTTTAAACCCGATACGGGCTGTTGGTTCCCTGCTGGCCCGGGAGAATGAACGCTGGGCCCTATGGTCGCCGGTTTTTCTGGGCGGCGGCATCGGCCTTTATTTCGCCCTGCCTTTTGAACCGCCCCTGTGGCTTGGCCTATGCGCCGCGGCACTGTCCGGCCTTGGCGTCGTCCTGATCCGCTCAGGCTGGCGCCTGGCCGTTCTGGCCCTGATGGTGGTATGGGCCGGATTCGCCGTCGGCCAGTGGCGGACCGCCCTGGTGGCGGCCCCGGTGGTCAAGGAACGACTGGGCCCGGCCACCATATTAGGGCGGGCGGTAATGGTCGAAGCCTTCCCCAAATCCCTGCGTCTGACCCTTGAGATGCCCCGCGTAACCGGGCTTGGCCCCGAAAACACCCCGGCCAAGGTCCGCCTGCGCCTTAGGGGGCGCCAGCCCCGCATCAATCCGGGA
>JAZFTA010000241.1:0-2117 GCA_036446415.1 Rhodospirillales bacterium
AGGCGCGCGAGCGAGAAGGCGAGGCCGAGGCCAAGGTCACCGCCATGGTCTCGGTGGCCCTCTCCGAGGGCAAAGTGCAAGCGATCAATTACTTCGTCGCCCAGAAATACATCGAGGCGCTCAAGGACATCGCCACCTCCAGTAACGAGAAGGTCATCCTGCTGCCCATGGAGAGCAGCGGCATCCTCGGCGCGCTGGCCGGCATCGCCGAGATCGCCAAGGAGTCCTTCGCCAACAAAGGCGGCGCCAACAAAGGCGGCGCCAACAAAGGCGACGCCAAAAAGGGCGGCGCCAAAAAGGGCGGCGCCAAGGGCGGTCCCTGGGATTCAGAGAGATAGCCCCGATGGAGTTTCAGGACGTCCTCGACCAGCTGACCAATCTCGAGCAATTGACCTACTGGCACTGGTTCGTCTTCGCCGCCCTGTTGCTGTCCTTCGAAATGCTGGTGCCGGGGGTGCTGTTCATGTGGCTGAGCATCGCCGCCGTCGCCACCGGCCTGGTCCTGCTGGCCTTCCCGGAAATGGGCTGGGAAACCCAGTTCCTGGCCTTTGCCGTGCTTTCCATCGCCAGCGTCGTTTCCGGGCGGGCCTGGGTGAAAAGCCATCCCACCCCGTCGGACCAGCCCAACCTCAACATCCGCGGCGCCCAGTACGTGGGCCGCTCCTTCGTCCTCGATGAGGCCATCGAGAACGGAACCGGCAAGCTGGTCGTCGACGACACCATGTGGAAGATCGCCGGCGACGACGTTCCCGCCGGCGCCCGCGTCAGGGTCACCGGCATGGACGGCCAGACGCTGACGGTGGAGATGGAAGGGGCGGACGAAAAAGAGGGCGAAGGAGAGGGAGAGGGTTAAATCGGCTTGCGCCCTTTCAGGGCGGCGCTCAGCGTGCCTTCGTCCAGGTAGTCCAGTTCGCCGCCCACCGGCACCCCGTGGGCGAGGCCGGAAACCGTGACCGAGCAACCGGCCAGCCGATCGGCGATATAGTGCGCCGTGGTGTGGCCGTCGACGGTGGCGTTGGTGGCCAGCACAACTTCTTTTACTTCCTCGGCCCCGGCCCGCGAAATCAGGCCGGGAATGTTGAGGTCCTCCGGTCCGACGCCGTCCAGCGCCGACAGGGTCCCGCCCAACACATGGTAGCGGCCCTTGAAAACGGAGGCGCGCTCCAGGGCCCACAGATCGGCCACCTCCTCGACGACGCAGATAATGGACTGGTCACGCCTGGGATCGGCGCACAGGCGACAGGGATCGATGACGTCGAGATTGCCGCAGGCCGAACAGGTCGTGATGCTGTCCAGCACGTCGTTCATGGCCTTGGCCAGGGGCTGGGCCAGGGCCTCGCGGCGCTTGATCAGATGCAAGGCCGCCCTTCTGGCCGAACGGGGACCCAGCCCCGGCAGTTTGGCGAGAAGCTGGATCAGGTGTTCGATTGAGGTTATGGCCATGATTGACGGTCGCCAGGGGCGAAGGAGTCCTTAAAAGGGCAGCTTAAGTCCGGGCGGCAGTTGCAGGCCGCCGGTAAGGTCGGCCATCCTTTCGGCCATCTCGGCGTCAACCTTGGACTTGGCGTCGTTGAAAGCGGCGACGATCAGGTCTTCCATCACTTCCGTTTCGCCCTCGGCCATCAACGAGGGGTCTATCCTGACCTTCCTGACCTCGGCCTTGCCGTTCAGCGTGACCTCGACCATGCCGCCGCCCGACGAGCCGGTGATCTCGACGGCGGCCAGCTTCTCCTGCATTTCGCCCATCTTGGCCTGCATCTCCTGGGCCTGCTTCAACATCGATCCAAGGTTTGTCATTTTTAGCGAACTCCGGACTGTTGGGTAATTAGGGAGGTTGAGGAATATGAAACTGTATAACAGGCCAAGGGCGTCGAGTCATGAGTGGTGGGAGGCTTTGTGAGCATTTTACGCCTGTCGTGGCTGACGCATACGCACACCCATCCCGGCTAATTTGCCGGCCCGGCGGCCCAATCTTTATAGTACGCCATTGACTTATGTACGCTAATGGCGTATATTATTCGCATGACAAGGCTTGTAACCGTTGTGGAAACTGGAAATTTCACCAGCAGAGCAAAAAGCCTGCTTACACAAGCACAACGCGAAGATATAGCCGTTAT
>JAZFTA010000242.1:0-2751 GCA_036446415.1 Rhodospirillales bacterium
GTCGCCCGCCGTCTCCTTGATGATGTCCTCAAGGGACTTGTCGGTGTCGCCGACCAGGTTGTTTAGGTTGGTGACATAGGCGTTGTGGTGCTTGCCGTGGTGGAAGCCCAGCGTGTTGGCGCTGATGTGGGGCTCCAGGGCGCTTGCCTCATATGGAAGGGGGGGAAGTTCGAATGCCATTATTACCTCTTTTTACGGTCAAATGAATCAACTCCACTGGAAATATGTCCTGGCGGCGTATATTTAAAGGGGAAATGCGTCATTGGTAGTTTTTTCTTGAATTTATCACCATCATCTCAATGGTCGACAGCCGCGGGAAAATGGCCGACGACCATTCGTGATAGAGCAGTATGACGCCGTTCATGGTGTCGGGGAAACCGCCCCGCGCATCGTCGAACTTGCGGATTTCAAGGGTCGTCAGCTGTTTGGTCACGGGGTTGACGCTTTTCCATATATGGGTGGGGTTTTCCCGCCTGGGCTCCGCCAAGGGCGCGATGGAGCGTTTCCACTTGTCGGTCGGCTCGCCGAGGACGAGTCGATAGTAGGCGGTAATGGCCTCGAACGACTGGCTCGGAAATATGGCGTGGAAGAAGGTGGCCAGCCCGTTGTCGTAGCGGGCCACGGTCTTGGCTCCCTGGTACATGATGGAGTTGACCTCGAAATAGGGCTTCATCCTTTCGGGCCAATCCACTTCCTCGATGCAGAAGATCAGGGCGCCCCTCTTTTTTTCCACGCACTCCGGTTTGGCTATGGGCGATCCCAGCGGCCTTGAGGCCTTTATCAACGGGGGCATCTTGGGGGGATTCCTGGGTTGGCCAAGCCTCACCGACATGCCGAGGGTCAGGGTAACCCCGTCAAGGGCGCCGGCCGGCGGCTTCCTGGGTTGTTTAGGCTTGGGGGCCGCCGTTGCCGGCAGACCGGCGGTCTCGACCGACCTTACCCGCCATGCGCTTTCATCGGCGGTCCCCTCGGGGCTGGCGGCGGCCGGCTGAACGGCTTGGGCCGTCCGGGGGGCCGTCTGTTGGGGAGCCTCCGGCTCGTCGGACCAGAAGAAATTCAGGATTCTTCCGAAAAACCCCAGCCCGTCGTCGGGGGCGCCGGGTCTCTGGGCCTGGGGCGGAATGGCGGCGCGGATCAGTTTCGGCGGGCCGGGCTTGGGCAGGGGTTTGGGTTTGGCCGGCGGCGCCGGTTCCATTGCCCTGGCCTTAAGCGGTTCGTCCTTCACCGGTTCGGGCTTCATGGGTTCGGCCTGGGGTTTTTCGGCGACCGGCGTTTCAGCAAGGGGCTGTTGAGCCAGGGGCTTGCTCTCCACCGGCGCCGGAACGCCGCCCGGGTAGGTTTGGGCCATGGCTTTTAGGGGCGCGGGTTCAACTGGTTCAGTAGCGCTTTCCGTTTGGGGCGGCTCGTCGGAGAAAAGGAAATCGTACAATTGATCCAGGTATCCCGGTTCCCGGTCCTGGTTGACTGGCGCCAACACCTGTTTTGGCATGGCCTGAACGGTTTTCACGGGGGCCGGTTCCTTGACAGGTTCCTCTACCTTTTCCTCGACTTTTTCCGCAACCTGTTCCTCGACCTTTTCCGCGACCGGTTTCTTTGCCTCCTTTCGCGCCTCCGGGGGCGGCGGTGGCGGCGGGGGCGGCGTTGGAGCGGCCTCAACGGTTTTCACCGGGGCCGGCTCGGCTAACCTTGGACCGGCGGCGGGCTGCTCCGGCGTCTCCTCGCCGGCCCAGCCGGAGAGCCAGTCGGGAGTGATGGTGTCGATTACCTGTCCGAGGAAGCCCGGCTCCTCGGCCGGCGGGGCGGCCGGGAAGGGGGTGGAAAGTTTAGCCGCCGATAATGGACCGCCTGAAACCGGGCTGGCCGGCGGCGGTTTGGGAAAGCTGGCGGTTGTCTTTACAGGGGTGTTCGTTTTGGCCGGCGCGGCCCTGACCTTGCCGATTATGGGAAGGCTGCCGCCGGCGATCTCGGTATCGGGGTCGAAGGGGTTGGGCTTGCCGGCCGGCCAGGAATGGACGGGGGTTTTAAATGTCTTTACCGGGGGTGCGTCGGTTTTCGCCTGTCCGCCGTCCAATGGCGCCTCGGTGAGAGGGATCACCGGGGTCACCGGGGTCACCGGGGCCGGGACCACGGGGGGGCCTGGTTGGGGAGCCAAGGAAGCGGAGGGTGGAGGCGGCGGCCCGGACGGTCCTTCGGGGGTCTTGCCTATGGCCTTCTGGCGGGCGTTGCGCACGGTAAGAATGAAATGGGCTATGTTGAAATATCCCTTCTCGACCGCCAGGTCGGCGGCGGTCATTCCCCAATCGTTGACGGCCTTGATGTCGGCGCCGGCGGCAATTTGGGTCTTGACCCCGGCCAGGTTGTTGGAATGGATGGCCTCGAACAGCTGGCGGGTGGCTTCCGCCGAGGCGTCCGGCTGCTGGGCCAGGGCGGGGTTTATAGGCGCCAGGGCCGCGCCAAAGGCCAAAAGCGCGATAGCAAGGCTTTGTATGAAATGATCCCTCATGTCATAAATCATGTCATAAATCATGTCATAAATTAAGGCTCTAAAAAGGCCCCGGTTATGATTACGGCGTATTATTCCGGCTTTGGCGTCGTCGTCCACAGGTTATAAATAATGACCCTTTTTAGGGCGGCGGACAATGTTAGAAAATAAACCCCGGCCCTGGCCGTTATACGGATAAGGAGACAAACGCCATGCAACACCTGAGACTGGGCGATAGCGGCCTTTGGGTGTCCCCCATATGCCTGGGC
>JAZFTA010000243.1:0-6758 GCA_036446415.1 Rhodospirillales bacterium
AGGCGCTGCCCGACCTCGACGGCCTGCCCGGCATGTTGGAAGGCGAGGTGCTGCTTAAACTGGGTCCCGAGGTCACCACCGACCTGATCCAGCCGGCCGGCAAGTACCTGTCGCTACGCTCCAACGCCGACGAGTACGCCAGGCAGGCCACCTTCGTCCAGGCCGACGAAACATTCTCGGCCCGGGCCGCCCAGTTGCGCGACGGCGGCGGCCACGGCTTCATCATCGCCGGCGACGGCTACGGCATGGGAAGTTCGCGCGAGCACGCCGGATTGTGCCCTCGCATCCTCGGCATCCGGGCCATCGTCGCCCTGGGCTTTGAGCGCATTCACCTGGCCAACCTGGCCAACTTCGGCATCCTGGCCCTGACCTTCGCCGACCCCGGCGATTACGATCATGTTGAACAGGGCGCCAAGCTGACCCTCGACACCTCGGGCCTGGAGAGCGGAGACATCAAGCTGGTGGTCGACGGCTCGCAAGAAATCCCGGTAGAGCTGGCCCAGGGGTCCGAGGATATTCCGATGATCCGGGCCGGCGGGGCGCTGTCCTTCTTCGCCAGCCAGCAGGCGGCTTAGGGAAACAAGCCGACAGCCAGATACAATTTCGGGGACATGGACAGGGCCGTGTCCCCGTTTTTTCCCTCATCGGAGAACCTGCTAAAGCACCTTTATGAACGATTCTGGTTCCACGCCCGCTTGGCGCAAAATTCCGCGCAATGTCCCAACGGCCAGTTCGGGATGTAACGGGACGACGCACCCGATGGTTCCCTCGGGGCCGGATTTCCTGAGAACGGCGTGGCTGCCCCGTTGCCTTACCTGGACAAAGCCAAGGCGCTCAAGCGCCCGCAAGGCGTCCTTTCCGGAAACACGCGGCAGTTTAGCCACATGCCGCCTCGAAAGTGGTCATCCAGGGCCGTTCGCTCTCGGCGATGGGAAATTCCTCTAGGTATAGCTCCGTCGCCTCCTTGAGGTTGGCCAGGGCCTCATCGATGGTCGGACCCTGGCTTACGGTGCCGGCCTCTGGACACTCGGCCACGTATATTTCCCCTTCGCGGTGCAACACCGCAGTGAAGGTGTGGGTCTGCATGCTCGCCATGTCCTATTATTCCTTCCCGTGTTTCGGGCCTTACCCAGTATCACACTTTCATGCCGGCAACGCTAGCGATGAAGCCGAAGCCGGCGGGGCGTTGCCGTTCTTCGCCAGCCAGCAGGCGGCTTAGGCGGCTTAATCGTTCATGAATTCCGGAGACGGGGAAACCTGTCCCCGGTTTTTTTAAAGTCGCTGCGCCACGTCCATCCTTTGATGGAGTATGCGGACGATTTCGATTGCCCCGGCCACCTCGCGGAAGTAGATGACATGGCTTTCCTGGGGATAGCTGAAAAGCTCTTCGGCGAGATCATCGCGCGGCTTCCATAATGAGGTGTGGGCGGCCAGCCAGATCATCCGGTCCCCCAAGCCGTCAAGGTACCGGCCGGCGCGGTCCTCCCCCCATTCTTCCTTGCTGTAATCCCAGATATCCGCCAGATCGGCCTTGGCCTTGGGGCTAAGCCTAATCCGCACTTGTCTTTTCCGGCCTCTTGCGCCCCTCGGTCTTGATGGTGTCAATCAGCCCTCCGAGGCCGGCGGCGTCCACCTCCCCGCCCTCGCCCCGGTCCAGTTGATCGAGCCCGATCCGCACCTCGGCTTTCAGATGCTCGTGCTTGATCCGCTCCAGCTCATCATAGTCCTCGGCCGACAACATGACGGCGACCGGACGGCCATGTTTTTTCACCGAAACCGGTTCGCTCCGCGCCGTGTCCAGCAACTCTCCGAAATGCTTCTTCGCCTCGTTGGCGGTCATGGTCCGCATGATGAAAACTCCTAACGGTATAAAACGTTCGTTTTGTCTATTTTAAACGAAACGTGCGGTTTTTACTAGGGTGAAGTTGAGGTTTTTCACGGCAAATTGCCATGTATCCAAGAAACAGAAGCCAACCCCCCTGCCCGCCTGACCCCCGTTAAGGCGCTTCCTGGGACCTTAGGAATATGGCTACGGCCTGGGTCCGGTTCTTGACGTTGAGCTTGGAGTAGAGATTCTTCAGGTGGTACTTGATGGTGTTCAGCTTGATGTTCAACTCGTCGGCGATCTGGGCGTTGGTCCGGCCGTAAACCAGGACTTTCAGGAGTTCCTGCTCGCGGGTGGTGAGATTGCCGAAGGGATCGGCCATCGGCTTGTTCAGTTCCATGGCGCTCCCCCTCATATCCATGAAGGGAAAGACCATGCGCCCCTCGGAGACCGCGATCAGGGTATCGACCAGACGTTCCAGGGGCTCGCTCTTGGAGCAGAACCCGGCGCCGCCCAACCCCATCACCTGCCTCGGCACCTCGGGCGTGGGATTGCCCGTGTAGACCACCACTCTCGACGGCCATTCCCTGTCGCGCAGGGCCTTGAGGATTTCGCTCCCGTGCATGAGGGGCATGTCCCAGCCGATGACCGCGATGTCGAAACTGAACTTGTCCACCACTTCCATGAAGCGCTCGCCGTCGGCGGCGGTGGCGACCAGCTTGAACCTGTGGTCGCCGTTGAACAGCCTGGACAGCCCGTCCTGGACCAGAGGCGATTTGTCGGCGACGGCGATCTCGATGCTTTTTTCGGCCCCGGACATTGACATTTCCTTCCGAATGGGTAGGCGCCGCCCTACTGAGTGGGTAGGCGACGCCCCATATCAATACAGGGAAATGTCCGGTTTGAAAAGTACCGGGCGCGAATACGGGGGTTATCCGTCCTAGTGGGCCGACACACCCCCATGGGTGGGACGGGGGAAACGCGGTCCTCTTAGCCTAGGAAACGTAGCCGCACCTTGAGGTCGGGGTGCGGGTGTCCATGTCGCGTCCGCGGTTGATGTGGTCGTCGATCTCGCCGGCGCATCCGGCCATCCGTCCGAACAGGAAGGCGGTAAAGGCGGCGGTCTCAAGGGATATTTCAGAAAAGTCGCCTGAACGGTAACGCGGCCACAACAGTTTCAACAAAATGGTGGCGATGACCGCGTCGATGTTGACGCAAAACACGTTCTTGGTCACCCCGGTATCGAACAGGGCCTGGACCAGGGCGCTGTAGAATTCGTGGAAGACGTTGGAGTCGCCCATTTCCTTTAGAAGGTCGGCGATGAAAACTTCGCGCGGGTCCTTGTTGATCATCAGGCCCTTGAACACCGGGTGGTTGACGCCGGGAATGTGGTGCACGGTCTGGCCCAAGGCCTTGCGGGCCTTTTTTTCCTCGCCGAACCGGACGGCGTATTCCTCGGCCATGGCCTTGAGGTCGATGCCGTGTTTCGGATTGCCGGCGTCGTCCAGCTTCTTGGAGTTGAAGCGTTCGATAAGGAAATGGATTCCCTCGAACCCGTTGCCGCCATGGGCATAGCCGGTATGGGTCAGGAACCCGGTCATGGCCTTGTTGACCTGGACCCTTTCCGGTGTCTCGGAACCGTCCGCCGAAACCGCCCCCTTGGCCCCTTGCGCCGAGATGGTGCCGACCCCGTTGGAAATGATCAGGCCGAGTAGAATCTGGAAGGGGAACAGTTCCTCGGCCGACGGCTTCTTGCCGGTCAGGGCCAGGTAGGCGACCTCGGTCACCGACCAGGATTCCATGATCTCCTTCATCGAGACGTCCTGAAAGCTGTCCCGGCCGTGCTGGTCCCCCCTCACCGAGGCGCCGATCTGAACCGCGAACAGGGTGGCGTACCAGGGCATGTTGCGGACCGTAATCACCGATATCCGCTTTCGCATCAGCGGCTCCCAGGCGATGGTGGTGGTCAGCGCCGCCAGCACCGAATCGGCGCGTGGGTGCCCGTCCAGCGAACGGATATAATGGACGAACAGTGATTTTCCGCGGCGCGCCTCCAACGCTTCCAGCATCGCCTCGGCCTTGGCGTCCGGCTCCTTTCCGGTCAGACAGGCGAGCTGCTCGGGGCTGACCTCGATGGCCGAGATGTCGGCATCCTCGTCGTCGGCATTCTCGATGCCTGAATGGGCGAACAGATCGATCAGGGTGTCGGCGGCCTTTGCCGCGCCTTCAACCCGGGCCGGCCCGAGAATGGTGCAGGCCGCGGCGAGGACCGTGTTGGGAGTGTTGCCGGCCTGGTATGCGGCGTCGGCCGCCGCCAGGATGGCGTCGCCGTGCAGGTTGATGTACGAGGTAACGGCCACGTTGAACAGGATGTTGTCGTTGTCGCCGTTGGGTTCGCGGACCAGGTTAAGACACAGGTTGGACTCCAGCCCCATCTTGGAGGTGTCGAGGATGGAGATGCCGTTGACCCGGGTGATCTGGGACGTTGAGTCCATGACCGAACTGCCCGAACAGTCCTTCATCGGCTGGCGGGGGAAGATGTTGCCGACCTGTTTATCAAGGCTGGCGATCTGGGTCCGGTAGGGCTCAATGGCTTCGACTACGGGAATATCCAGCTCCTTGGGCAGGTTCAGGCCCTGGTTGTTGCCGACCCAGGGCTTGAGCGTCAGGTCGCCCTCGGGTTCGAAGTCCGGCTCGATGCCGTTGAGCTTCATGACCTCGGTCAGGGCCGTGGGTATATGGGAGATGTTGGCGACTACCGCTCCCTGGGCGTTGAAAACGGGATTTTCCGGGGTGTAGAGACCATCCACCCCGAAGTGATCGATGAACCATTGTTCCTTGGCCGCGGCGTTGTCGCCGGTGCCGCCGATGGCCCCGGCGTGTCCGACGGCGCGGCTCAGCTGGTCCTTCCACCGGCCGACCACGCAGGCCACCGTCGGCTTGGTCAGATTCAACTCCTGTTCGTAGTAGCCGCCCGGCTCCACATACATAACTGATGCCTTGGAGCGGGAATCGTTGGCCAGGGCATGGGCGAACTCGGCGGCGCCGAAGTGGATGTAGACGTCCTTGCCGCTGGAGATAGAGGTAGTGGTTCCCCAGCCGGCGGTCTTCAGGTAGTTGGCGATGGTGGTGGTGAAGTTTCCCGAGTTGGAGTAGATCGCCACCGATCCCTTGTGCAGCGTTTCGGCGGGGTGGTCGCCGCCCAACGCCCCGCCGTAGCGGACCTGCAGCCAGGAATCGGCGATGCCAAGACAGTTTGCGCCGAAGATATCGACCCTGCCCTGCTGGCCGATAACGCGGATTTCGCGGGCGTCGTGCACCGAAACCTTTTCGGTGAGGATGATGATCTTTTCAAGATCGGGATTGACCCGGATCAACTCGGCGACGCCGTCGCGGACCCCGGCCGGCGGAAGGTAGACGACGCCGACATTGAATGCGTGCCCGTCCTTGAGACCCTCGCGGACATTGTTGTAGACCGGGATGTCTCCGATCGGGGTTTCCAGGACCTGTCCCTGGCGCCCCGGCGAGGTGCCGAAGGCCACGTTGCCGCCCGAATAGGCATGGCTGACCGGAGTGACGCCCCTGGATTCGCCGCCCAGGATGTTGAGAACGCAAACCCGGTCGTCCTTCGAGGCGAGATCGCCCAGCGATCTGATGCCTACGAAATATTTAAAATCCTCAATACCTTCTTTTTTCATTTCCCGTCACCTATTCCCGGATACCCAGTTTCGCCGCGATCTCGGCCCGTCCGCCTTCCTTCATCCATTTGTCCACGTCCTGGGCGTATCGGACCACGTCGCTCATCGCCGAATCGTGGCCGAAAATCCTGTACGGAAGTCCAAGCGCCTCCAGGACATCCTTGAAGGCCCCCATGCCGCGCACCAGATTGACCCCTCCCCGGCCGATCACCACGAATATCGGGGCCGGTCCGTGATCGCTGAAATATTCGCGCAGCGCGTCGGCCATGGCGCGGAAGGTCTCGAAGATATCCGTGTTGTTGGACTTACCGCCGATCACGAACAGCACGTTGGTCTGGGGCAGCCAGTGTTTGAGACATATGGACATCACCGAGCGCATCTTCTCATAGGGCGGATTGCCGCCGAAGTCCGAGGATATTATGGCGTCGTCTCCCAACCCTTCGGTGACCAGCGAGTTGGCGCCGCCGCCGAAAGTCGGAGACAGGATGGTGCCCTTGTCGTTAATCACGTAGACGTCGCTCTGTCCCTGGTAAGTGCGGAGCTGGTTGATCTCCTGTTCAAAATCGGTGTCGTCGGCGGTGAACAGGTCTTCCGGCAGACCGAGGCGGTCGACCCTGTGATCATCACGGTCGAACCCGCATTTGAAGTCGCAGGCGACCGGCAAAAAGTGGCCGGGCCGGTCCACGGTCATGCGGATCGGGTTCAACTCAAGCGTCGTCATGCCGTTATGGTGGAAGAGGTCCCACAGCTTGGGCAGGTTCTGGACCAGGGGCGATACGATCTCCCTGGGCGCCCCGATATCGGACAGCGCGTTGGCGATGACGAAGGCCTTCAGCCCGGTCAGGGCGTTGAAGGGAATCTCGGCGATCTGGCTTTTGTCCAGTTCCTCGATGTCGATGCCGCCGTGGTGGGTTATGGTCACGGTCGGGGCGCGGTACTTGGTCGAGTCGGATATGGAAAAATAGACCTCGTAATCGGCCGGAACGGCGCCTTCGAAGGTCACGCCCTGGGCCTTGTAGGTGACGTTGCCGACCTTGTGTTCGGCGAAATAGAGGCGTTCCTTTTCCTGGATGGCGCTTTTCAGGTCGCTGGCCCGGCCGATCAGGCCGGCCTTGCCCTTCTTGCCCACACCGCCCTTGAAGATGGGCTTGACGAACACCGAGCCGCACTTTTCGATTAGGTCCTTGATATCATGGTCGCTGGCCTCGGGACCGAGAACCGTGGCCGCCGGAAAA
>JAZFTA010000244.1:0-7713 GCA_036446415.1 Rhodospirillales bacterium
ACCGAGAAAGTGCGCAAGACCTTCGGACTGAGGTGGAGCACTATCGGCGTGGTGGTGACCATAGTTGACGAGACCAAGTCCCAGGGTTCGGACCTCAAGCGCGGCGAGGTCATCGTCCAGGTCAATCAGGAAGACGTGTGGGAGCCGTCGCAAGTGGCCGCAAAATACAAGGAAGCCAAGGAAAAGGGGGTCAAGACCCTGCTGTTGCTGGTGGAAGGCAACTCCGGGGCGCGCAACGGCTTCCATTTCTCGCCGCTGCCGGTGAAGTAAACTTCCTATCCCTTGCGGGCCTTGGACACCAGTTGTTTCATGGTATCCATGTCGATGGCGCCGGGAACAAGCTGTTCGCCGATCACGAAGGCCGGGGTTCCGGATATGTTGAGGGAGCCGGCCAACGCCCGGTTTTTCTCAATAGCCTTGCCGATCCAGCCGGCGCTCATCCCCTTGACCACCTTTTCCACGTCGAGGCCGCTGTCGGCGGCGATTTTCATGACCTTGTTCCCGGTCAGGGCGCCCTTTGACTTCATCATGTTTGAGTGAAAAGTCATGTACTTGTCCTTGTCCAGCTTCCAGGCGGCCAGCGCGGCCCGGGACGCGAACAGCGATTGCGAACCGAGAATGGGGAATTCCTTCATCACAAAGCGAATGTTGCCGTCCTCCTTGATCAGTTTCATCACCGAGGGGAATACCTTCTTGCAGAACCCGCAACGGTAATCGAAGAATTCGACGATGGTCACGTCTCCCTTGGGGTTGCCGCCTAAGGGCGTATCCGGATCGTTTTCCAATTCATCCCGTTTAGTGAACAGCGCGTTGCGGGCCTGCTCATTGGACGCGGCCTCCAGGCGGTCCTCCAGCTTGCGGACGGCTTCGATAAGGACTTCCGGGTTGCGGGCCAGATAGTCGCGCATTATTTTCTCGATCGCCTGTTTTTGCGATGGGCTGAACCCTTCCTCGCCGGCCATGGCGGGCGGCATGGACAGGCCCGCAATCAGGGTTAGGGCGGCGATTAAGGTTCTTGTGCGTCCATGATGCTTCATGAGGGGGGTCTCTCTTCTTGAGGGCCGGCTTTGCCCGATTTTGTTTTCCCATGATGCACACAAGCCGGCGAATCACAAGCCAGGGGGGCGTTATAGTATCCACTTTCACATGAAGTTGATGGCCGCCTTTATCAAGGTATTTACCTGTAAAGCAGGATTTCCGAGAAAAAACCGGGGGACGGGGCCCGACCGCCGGCCGCCGCGACGCCGATGAAAACCAGCTGGACCCGGCCCAGTTCGTCGCCGGGCCAGGCCCGGGCATAGAGATGGGAAAGGTCGACGTCTTCAAGCCACCATTGGGAGGCGTTCTCCATGCCGCCCCGGGCGGTATACAGGGCGGCGGCGTTTCCTTCCCCGGGCGGCTGGACGAGGCTCCCTCTTTTCAGCGCCGAATCCCCGAACACGATGGAAAGAACCCGGTCATGGGGAGGCAGGGCGGAGCCCAGCCAGGCGAACGGTTCGCCGCCCCAGCTGGCGCTTTCTGGGTGGCCGCCGTGAAAGCCTATCATCAGGCGCACCGGATGGAGGCCCGCCGAGTGAGGGGTCATATGCCAGGCCCATTTCAGAAAAGGGGTGGCGAGAAGCATCGCCTGAACGCGTTTGACGGCGATAAACGGGTCTTCGCCGTTGACCACCCTTATCGCCGGCACTCCCTCTTTATCGGTGATGGATATGTGCTCACGGACCTCGCCGCCGGCCTCTATCGCCCAATCGTCGGGCAGCAACCCGGCGGGGCTTTCAAAAACGGAGGTTATAACGTCCAGCCTCCCTTCCGGTCCAACCGGAGTTCTGGGAACGGCGCATCCGATAAGAAACAAAAGGATGAAAAAGACGGCAAACAGGTGGGGGATAACTCTCCCACCAGGAGCAAAAGCGCATTTTCCCTGGATTTTGTCCTTTCTCGAGATCAAGACTAAGAGCCTCTGCTTTTTGTTATTTTTGTTTCGCCTTGGCGGCCTGCAGTATGTCCTGGGCCTGCAGCCAGACGGTGGTTCCGGCGGGCAGCAGCTTCTCGGCGCGCCCGGCGTAATAAACGGCGTCGGCCGGCTTGCCCATCAGCAGGGCTTCTTCGGCCATGGCCAGCGAACTCATGCCCATGTTGCCCTGGCGTCCGTAGGCGATGGCCAGGCTGCGCCACGTAGCCGGCGAGTCGGAATCTTGCTCCAGGGCGCCGCGAAGGTTGGCGATCGCCGGCTCCAGCAGCGCCTTGTCGTTGGACTCAATCTGGGCCTGGGCCAGCGCGTAGCGAAGCAGGGGAGAGCCCGGCAGCAGCCTTACCGCCGTTTCGTAGGATGCCATGGCTTCGGCCACCCGCCCGTTCTCGAACATCATCTGCCCCTTCAGTTCGTGAAAGTAGGGATCGATGGGGTATTCACTGATCAATGAATCGACCAGCACGACCGCCTCTTCAAGCTTGGAATGACGGTAAAGGGCGATGGCCCGGGCATATCTTGATTCCAGGCTGGCGTCGGTTTCCTTGTAACGGCGCATGGTTATGGCGAAGGACTCGGTGAAAGCGCGCAGCTTGGCCAACATGCGCCGGTGAGCTTTTTGAAAATCAGGCGGCGGCGCGATGTCCGAATAGGGCGATTTCGCCACATGAGCTTCCAGGGCGGCTATCCGGTCCCTGGTCAACGGGTGGGTTCTAAGGTATGGGTCCTGGCGGTTGGGGCTCAGCAGTTCCTGGCCGCTTAGTATTTTCGTGAACTCCAGCAATCCCCTGGCCGACTGCTTGGTGTTTTCCAGAATGGTTAGCGCCGCCTGATCGGCCGATGATTCCTGGGTCCGGCTGTATTTGAGGAACGAGCGCACCCCCACCTGCTGGCCGCCCATGATGATGGCTTGGCCCAGGTCGGCCCGCCCGGTGGCGATGGTCGCCGCGCCGCCCAGGACATAAGACAGGACCGACGCCGCCGAGCTTTTTTCTATAGCCGCATGGATTCGCGATAGATGGCCGCCGGAAATGTGGCCGGTCTCGTGGGCGATGACCCCGATCAGCTGGCCGGGGTGTTCGCTCCTCATAAGCAGCCCGGTGTTAAGGAACAGTTTCTGGCCGCCGGCGACGAAAGCGTTTAGAGAATTGTCGTTGACCAGATAGATTTCTATGGCCGAAGGTTCCAGCCCGGCGGCTTGGAATAGTGGCGCCGCGTAGGAACGGATGGTATTTTCTATTTCGGCGTCGCGTATGAACGACATGGATTGCGCGCCGGCCGGCCTGGACTCAATGGACAGGACGAAAACAAATAAACAAACAATAAGGATTGAAATGCGTTTCAAGTGTTTTCTCAAGGGTGTTGAGGCAAGCCGGCCAATGGGCCAAGCCGGAAAAGGTGCCGGAAAAGGTAATGGTTGGCGCAATGTGCGTCAAATAACAGTGATCCTGGCGTTGCTGGTTGCCGCATCCTGCTCTTCAGACGATGAAACCCCACAGGGGACAATCGGTTATGTGGAGGGTTTCATAGGGGGGATCGCCGCGGACGAACCCCGCGCCGCGCTGATCGGGCGCGACATCCTGTCGGCCGGCGGTAGTGCTGCGGACGCCGCGGCGGCCGTCTATTTCACCCTTGCCGTGACCATGCCGTCTTCGGCCAGCCTTGGCGGCGGCGGGGTGTGCGTGATCCACGACAGCCCCTCGAAGACCACCCAGACCATTGATTTCCTGGCCCGCGCCCCGGCCGCGATTGGGCCCGCCGCGTCCCGCCCCAGCGCCGTTCCCGGCAACGTGCGTGGTTTTTTCGCGCTCCAGTCCAAGTACGGGCGGCTGCGCTGGGAGCAGATCATATCGCCGGCCGAGAACCTGGCCCGCTTCGGCAACCAGATATCGCGCGCCTTTGCCCACGATCTGGCCCCTCTCAAGGAGGCCCTTATGGCGGAAAGGGAAACCATGCGCATATTCGGCGCCAAGGACAGGGGCGGGCTGGCCGGCGAAGGCGACTTTATCGTTCAGTTGGACCTTGCCGCCGTCCTGGGAAGGCTGCGGGTCCAGGGACCGGGCGATTTCTACAACGGCCGTTTCACGCCCCAGCTGGTCGCCGCGGTCAACGAGACGGGGGGGTCGTTGAGCGTCGAGGACATGCGCCGGTTCAGCCCCGTGTGGCGAGACACCGTAAAAGTTAAATTCGGCAACCTGACGGCGCATTTCGCCCCGCCGCCGGCGGCCGCCGGAGTGGTGGCGGCTGAAATGTGGGCGATGCTGGTCGGCGGCGGCGACTATGAGGACGCGAGCCCCGAAGAACGTCCCCACCTTCTCGCCGAGGCCGCGATGCGCGCCTATGCCGACCGCGACGGCTGGCTGGGAGATGATGGAACGGTGTCCGTGTCGGTGGATAGTTTGATCACTCCCGAACGGGTCAAGGGGCTGATGGCCGGCTATCGGGACGACCGCCACTTTCCCGCCGCCCAGCTGTCGCCGGGGATGAAGCCGCGTCCCGAGAATCCCGCCGCCACAAGTTTCGTGGCGGTGGATCAAGACGGTTCGGCGGTGGCCTGCACCGTAACCATGAACAACCCGTTCGGCACCGGGCGCATCGCCAGGGGAACCGGCATCCTGCTGGCGGCGGCGCCCGGCAAGGGCGGGCGCGGCTCGGTTTCGCTGGGGCCGATGCTGGTTATCAACCATTTCGTAAACGAGTTTCATTTCGCCGCCGCCGCGTCCGGGGGGGTGACAGCGCCCACCTCGATGATAAACGTCGCCGCCGCCGCCCTTCTCGGCGAGCCGGAATTGAACGAGGCCATCTCGCAAAAGCGCGTACATCACGGCGGTATGCCCGACCTTACCTATTACGAACAGGGAATGGGCGAACAACTGGTCCAGGGGCTGACAAGGCGGGGTCACGATGTCGCCGCCACCCCCACATTGGGCTTGGTCAACGCCATGAATTGCGTCAAGGGAATTCCGCCGAGGCCGGAAACCTGCCAGGTGAGAAGCGATCCGCGCGGTTTCGGACTGGCCGTCAGTTCCGATTGACGGAAAGTCGGGAAATAACGGTATGACCTTGAAGATCGCCAGGCGGGGAAAAGTTCCACCATTTATCGTAATGGACGTGATGCGGGCCGCCGACCAGCGTGAAGCCGGCGGCGGCGACGTCCTGCACCTGGAGGTCGGCCAGCCCGGCACGGCGGCGCCCCTGAAGGTTCTTGAGGCCGCCGCCAGGGCGCTGTCTTCGGACCGCCTGGGATACACTCTGGCGCTGGGCATGGAGGAATTGCGCAATCGCATATCCAGGCATTATCTGGATTATTATGGGGTCGGCGTGGATCCCGCCAGGGTGGCCGTCACCACCGGTTCTTCCGGGGCCTTTGTGCTGGCTTTCCTAAGCGCCTTCGAAGCCGGCGACCGGGTCGCCCTGGCCTCTCCCGGATATCCAGCATACCGCAATATTCTAAAGGCCCTGGGCGTCGAGGTGGTCAGTTTGGAAGTCGGCCCAAAAACCAACTTCCAGCCCGACCCCGGGATTCTTGACGCGGTGTCCGGCCCGATAGACGGATTGATCGTGGCCAGCCCGTCAAATCCGACCGGGACCATGCTTGGCCCGGGCTCGATGGAGGCCATTTCCAAATGGTGCGCCCAAGCCGGGGCGCGCCTTATATCGGACGAGATATATCATGGAATAACCTATGACCGGCGCGCCGAGACGGCCCTTTCATTCGGCTCCGACGCAATAGTCATAAACAGCTTCTCCAAGTATTTCTCAATGACCGGCTGGAGGCTGGGGTGGATGGTGGTTCCTGAAAGCCTGCTGCGTTCGGTCGAATGCCTGGCCCAGAACATGTTCATTTCGCCGCCCGCCATATCGCAGATGGCGGCCATCGAGGCGTTCGCCTGCCGCGATGAACTGGACGCCAACGTGGCCGCTTACGCCCGCAACCGCGAACTGCTGCTCAGGGAGCTTCCCCGGGCCGGGTTCGACGAACTGGCCTCGGCCGACGGGGCTTTCTACATTTACGCCGATGTCGCCCACATGACCAACGACAGCCCCGATTTCTGCCGCCGCATGCTGGCCGAGACCGGGGTCGCCGCCACCCCGGGCACCGATTTTGACCCCGAACGGGGCCCGCACTTCGTCCGTTTTTCCTTTTCCGGACCCCAAGGCGACATCGCCAAAGCGGCGGGCCGGCTGATCGAGTGGCGGGCCGGTTAGAAAAACGGCGTCTTCGGGTATTGCCGATGGTTGTGAGGTTGAGGGATGGATGTGTCGTGCATATATCAATAGTTAGCGTCTTGAAGGCCTCATAGCTCGAAAGGCCGACCGTGCCGCGAGGCCTGCAACTAAGTGGGAGGCGATAAATGAAAACGGCACAAAGCATACTCAACAACAAGGGCCATGACGTCTGGTCTGTCCATCCGAATGATTCCGTGTTTAACGCCATCCAACAAATGGCGGATAAAGATGTGGGCGCGTTGGTGGTGATCGAGGACGGCAGACTTGTGGGCATACTAAGCGAACGGGATTATACCCGGAACGTTATCTTGAAAGGCAAGTCATCGCCGAAAACAACGGTCCGCGAAATCATGGTAAGGCATGTTGTCTGTGCACGGCCCGAGCAAAAGGTCGAGGAATGCATGGCTGTCATGACCGAGAAACGCGTACGGCACCTTCCTGTCCTGGATAAGAAGCAGTTGGTTGGCATGATCTCGCTTGGCGATGTGGTCAAAAGCATAATCGAGGACCATGAACACACCATAGAAGAGCTTGAACATTACATTCATACCGCCTGAACTAGAACGGCGCCCGAAACATGGGATGGGCATGGGTGACGCCAAGGTATTAATCCTCCGCCATGGCCTCATCTACCGCGGCCGGACATAGCGCCAGCCATATGGGCGCGACAGCCGACAACCCGCCAGATCGTGCTTATCCCAGTTGGAAGGGTTAGGCACGCATTGGCGGGGGTTTTTATGTGATCAACGGGCGATTTTCCGGCTCTAGAGCGGGCAATTATCCCACAACGCGGCTTTTCAGCGGTAGTTTTTCAATGGGTTCTTGCGATTTGATGTTTACTGAGCCTTTTTAGCCGGATTTCTAGGTTTATTATGCGGTTTTTATGCGATTTCCGGGATTTCGGCCACGAAACCGTTTTCATCCATGTTTTGTCTTAATATCAATGCCTTGGAAAAGGAAATGATAAGAAAATACCGGTCCCGTGAGGTAAAATTGAAAAAGCGGGTGTCAGGCCTGTTTCGCCATTCTTGGTTTGCATGGCCAAGAAAGAGTGTGCAAACCTTGGCCCGATAACCAATATAAAGGTGGCGCCAACGGTTGGGCGTTGAAAAAAAACAAGAGGGAAGCATGACCACAGCCGGTATCGACAGCCTTGAAGCGCGGCGCACGCTTAAAGCCGGCGGGCGGACCTACGGCTACTTCAGCCTCGAGGCGGCCGCCAACTCGGCCGGCCTCGGCGACGTGCAGCGCCTGCCCTATAGCCTAAAGGTTCTGCTCGAAAACCTGCTCCGCTTCGAGGACGGCCAATCGGTCACCGTCGACGACATCAAACATCTCGCCGGATGGCTGAGGGTCGGAAGCTCGGACAAGGAAATCGCCTTCAGCCCGGCCCGGATCCTGATGCAGGACTTAACCGGGGTGCCGGCGGTGGCCGACCTGGCCGCCATGCGCGACGCCATGGTCAAGATGGGCGGCGACCCAAACAAGGTAAACTCCTCATTGCCGGTCGACCT
>JAZFTA010000245.1:0-4150 GCA_036446415.1 Rhodospirillales bacterium
GCGAATCGGAAAGCCTGGCCAACGGCATCAGGGCTTTCAGGTCAAGGCCCGCTTGCCGGTCGAACATGGCGCTGGAGCTAAGGAGTCCGAACCACACATCGGCCGATTCGTGATCGGCCAGGAAAAGAAAGGCGCGCACCGCCTCGGGGGCGAACCACAACAGTTCCGGCGACGGCGGAATATTCTTCAGCACCCCCGTGAAGACCCGGACCGTCGAGGCATAGCGGCCGCCCTCCCTGGCCAGCGACAGGGCGCGTGACACGGCTTCGGCCTGGGCCGTGGGCACCGTCTGGATCAGGGCGGTGCGGTAAAGCAGGGCGCGGCTCAATGGTCCGCTTTCGGCTTCGGCCTTGGACAGGGGGTTGGCCAGATCCTCGTCGGAAAAGGAAACACTGGTATATAGTTGACGCAGGGCCTCGACGGGCAGGGCGCCCGCCGCCTCGGCCCGTTCCGCCGCCTCCATCCTCAACTCGACAGGGGCGTTCGGGCTGGTCGCGATGGTGTTCAGAATCGAAGGACGGTTCGACGAAATCACGTCCGGGGGAAGCTGGGCCTTGGCGACCCTGGCCATGGCCAGATGCAGCGGCGAGGGATCGGCCAGGCTTTCGATGGAAACCACGCCCCCGCCCGAAAGGGAATCCACCAAGTCGTAGAAGGCCTGGTCGTCCTCGCCCATCTCGCGAAGCAGCTCGACGCCCAGGGCCGCCTTGTCGGTTTCCCCGGCCAGGGCCTGGCAGAATATGAACGCCTTATGCCAGAAGGCGTTTTCCTGGGTCCTTATCTGGCCGGCGGCCAGTACGCAGGCCCGGGCGTTGTCGTTGGCCAGGAACCGGGAGTTGGCCTCGACAAATACCAGATCGGGATTAAGATCGCGGCCGGGGATGGCGTTAAGCAGCTGGTTGACGCCGACGAAATCTCCCATATCGGCCAGCAGCCGGACCCTGAGGGCGACCAGGGCGCCCGGCTCCGCCGCGCCTTGGGGAACTACCGCCGCCGACAGCAGCAACCGCCTCATCAATCCGCGCATGGCCATGGAAGCGGTGTTGACGGGAAGCTTGACCAACAGGCTATCGACCAGCCGGCGGCTGGTGCCGCGCCACATGGAGGCGGGAAATCCTCCCTGATCTTCGGTCAGGGCCCCCGCCGCATCGGGATTGATGGTGGTCAGGGTGTCAACCTCGACATTAACGCCCGGGCCGCCCGGCGTTACACCGGTAGTGACCGCCCCCCCATCCCCGGCGCCGGGGCCGCCGGGGACGCCAATTACCGATTGGGGGGCCGGGCCGGGCCGGGCCGGTTCGGGTTTTTCATCCGGGGCCGGGACCAGGGGGCGGATAGGGGTCAGGCGCACGGGGCCGGCGACGGGACCGCTTTGCTGGCTCCAGCCGCGGCCCGGGGCCGCCAACAGCAAGGCCAGGCAAACAGCGAAAAAAAGGCGGCTAGGCATGTCAGCGCTCGAAACGGTCATCGGGTATGACTTTCTCGACGTCGGCGGTGGGAGCGGGAATGTCCCAGGTCGCCAGGAATACGGAACCCCCGGCGATAATGGCCAACAAGGCGAACAAGACCAGTCTGGGGATGTTTCTCATTGTATACCAATCGCCGGCTGAAACCTGACGAACTGCTCGTAACCGCCGCCATGCCTGTTTATACTAATGTAAATTATGTCAATTTTTCGGCAGTCTATCGGCTCGAACGGAAGCTTTCAACGGCCCCGCAGGCGTTGTTTGCGTCTTTTAGGCAAGCAGAGCGGCGCCGAAGTGTCAAATCCATGAATAAAAGCATTTCACCTCCGATCGGAAAATCAATCGTCCTGATCGGCCTGATGGGAGCCGGCAAGACATGCGTCGGCAAAAGGCTGGCCAGGCTCTGTAATATACCATTCGCCGACGCCGACGACGAAGTGGTGAAGTCCGCCGGCTGTTCGATCGAGGACATCTTCGAGCTTTACGGCGAAGCGGCGTTCCGCGACGGCGAAAGGAAGGTCATCCACCGGCTGCTCGACGGCGAGCCGCTGGTGCTGGCGACCGGCGGCGGGGCGTTCATGGACCCGGATATCCGCGCCATGATCGCCGACAAGGGCATATCGGTGTGGCTTCGCGCCGAACTGGACGTCCTGTTCCGGCGCACCCAGCGCCGCGGCGGGCGTCCGTTGCTCAATAACGGCGATCCCCGCGCCACCCTGGCCGCCTTGATGGAAAAACGCTATCCGGTATATCAACAGGCCGACATTATTGTCGACACCGGCGACGATCCCGCCGATACAACCACCGGCCGGGTCCTGAAGGGGCTGGAACGGAACACCGGCAACGAGGCGGCGCGGTAATGACGAACCGAGAACCGGACAGCAAAGACCAACCCCAACGCCTTGAAGTCGCCTTGGCAAGCCGGGCCTACTCCATCCTTGTCGGCGGCGGAATATTGGCCGGGGCGGGACGGCTGATGGCCCCCCTGCTGGCCCAGCCCAGGACGGTCGTGGTCACCGACGCCAACGTGGCGCCCCTTTATCTCGAAGCCCTTGAGACCGCCCTCGGCGAGGCCGGCATCGAACACGCCGCCATCGTCCTCGATCCCGGCGAGGGAACCAAGGACTTCGGCCACCTGGAGGATCTTTGCGGCCGGCTCTTGGAGATCAAGGTAGAACGCCGGACCACCTTGGTGGCGCTTGGCGGCGGCATGGTCGGCGACATTACCGGCTTGGCCGCGGCGATTACGCTGCGCGGCCTTCCCCTGGTCCAGGTTCCGACCACCCTGCTGGCCCAGGTAGACAGTTCGGTTGGCGGCAAGACCGGCATAAACACACCTTTCGGAAAGAACCTGATCGGCTCCTTCCACCAGCCGGTCCTGGTGCTGGCCGATATCGACGTCCTGGTCAGCCTGCCCCGCCGCGAACTGCTGGCGGGCTACGCCGAGGTCGTAAAATACGGCCTGATCGGTGATAAGGGGTTCTTCTCCTGGCTGGAGGAAAACTCGAAAAGCCTGCTTGACGGCGACCAGGCGGCCAGACGCCACGCCGTGCTGACCAGTTGCGCCGCCAAGGCCGCCATAGTCGCCGAGGACGAGCTGGAAGCGGGAAAGCGCGCCCTGCTCAACCTGGGCCACACCTTCGGCCACGCCCTGGAGGCCGAGACCGGATATTCGGACGCCCTGGCCCACGGCGAGGCGGTGGCCATCGGCATGTGCCTGGCCTTCGAGTTGTCGGCCCGCATGGGCCTTTGCCCGGGCGATGACGCCGGGAGGGTGCGCCGTCATTTGGAATCGTCGGGACTGCCAACCAGGGTCGGCGACGTTGCCTCATCTTCGTGGTCGGCCGACGCCCTGATCGCCCACATGCAAATGGACAAAAAGGTCAGGGACGGGCGGATGACCTTCGTCCTGGCCCGCGGCATAGGAAAATCCTTCATTACCGGCGACGTCGCCATGGACGACGTGCGCCAACTGCTCGAAGACGCCCTAGGGGCTTAGAAGTATCGTTCACACACTTAACATTTGAGAGAAAGCCATGTTGGTTTCACTGACCGCCATCGCCATTCTGTTGATACTTTCGGCCTTCTTTTCCGGATCGGAGACGGCCCTGACCGCCGCCTCGAGGCCGCTGATGCATCAATTGGAACATGACGGCAACCGCCGGGCCGGACTGGTCAACCGCCTGCATGAGAAAAAGGAACGCCTGATCGGGGCCATACTGCTGGGCAACAACCTGGTCAACATCATGGCCTCGGCGCTGGCCACCAGCCTCCTGATCTCGCTTTACGGCGAGGCCGGCGTGGTCTACGCCACCATCGCCATGACCCTGCTGGTGCTGGTCTTCGCCGAAATCCTGCCCAAGACCTACGCCCTCAGGACCGCCAACCGGATGGCCCTCGCCATCGCCCCGGCGGTAAATGTGCTGGTCTTTGTCCTGGCCCCGGTGACGCAGGCCATAAACATGTTCGTAAGAGGCATATTCAAGCTGTCCGGCATCGGCTCCAAGGGCGACGAAGCGCTTTTCTCGGCCGAGGCGGAGTTACGCGGGGCCATCGAACTGCACAGCGGCGAGAGCGGCGAAGAGCGCATCGTCCGCCACGAACGGGCCATGCTGCGCAGTGTCCTCGATCTCGACGACGTCAAGGTCAGCGAGATCATGATCCACCGCAAGGACGTCGCCATG
>JAZFTA010000246.1:0-4872 GCA_036446415.1 Rhodospirillales bacterium
CGTACATGTGCCAGTGCCAGTTGTCGTCGGCCATGCTTCCCAGGGCGGCGGCGATCCCGCCCTGGGCGGCCACGGTGTGGCTGCGGGTCGGGAAGACCTTGGTGATGCAGGCCGTGCTGAGGCCGGTGGCGGTCATGCCCAAGGCGGCGCGCAGGCCGGCCCCGCCGGCCCCGACGACGATCACGTCATAGGCGTGATCTATGATTTCATAGGAATTAGTGGCCACTACCAGTCACCCGTCAGTCCCCCAGGCCGAGCTTCAGGATCGCCACCAGGGCGACCACGGCCCACACGAAGGCGCCGAACTTGATGGCGATCAGGCTGGCGATCTCGGCCGTCTTGTTGTGGACGTAGTCCTCGATCACGACGCCCAGGGCCAGCGCCCCATGCCAGTAGGTGACGATGATCATCAGGGCGGTCATGGCCATGTGGCCGGGGACCTCCATCCAGGCCTTCAGGGTCTGATAGTCGGAGCCGATGCCGGAAATAAGGGAAGCCACGAACCACAGGGTCAGCGGCACCAGGGCCAGCGCGGTAAGCCTTTCGGTATACCAATGATCGGTCCCGGTCTTGGCCGAACCGAGGCCGCGTACCTGGCCGAGGGCGCTTCGCATTTTCATGAACGGACCCTCCCTTAACCCGATAAACCTATGAACCAGGAAGCCGCGGTCAGCACGAACGTGGCGGCCAGCACGGCCAGCCCGGAATTCATGTACTGGTTCTTCTCGAAACCCCAGCCGATGTCCCAGAACAAGTGCCTGATGCCGTTGCACAAGTGGTAAAACAGACATACCGTCCAGCCCAGCAGGCACAGATAGCCGAACCATGACTGGTATACGTACTGGACCCTGGCGAAGCTTTCCGGTCCATAAGCGGCGGCGGCCAGCCAGTAGACCAGGGCCAGCAGCCCCGTCGCCACCCCCACCCCGGTGATCCGGTGGGTGATCGAAATGAACATGTGCAGGCGGAACTTGTAGATATTAAGGTGCGGAGATAAAGGGCGTTTATCGGGCGACGGGCGGTTCTCGGGCGACATGAAACGTGCCTCATGGATAAGCTGAAAAATGAACGGCCTATGTTTTGTTTAAACGCGACGGCGGCCCGAGTCAACGCGGGTCGATCACATAAATAAAGTCGCCAATAATCGGCGGCGAAGAAATCGGCAAGGGTCAGTTGTTAATACATTGGGAAACAGGTAAGCCGTTGTTTTTCAAATATATTGCAATAGACATGTGTATAGTTTTGTGGATAAGTTGTGCGTTATTTGTGTAAATCTCGGTAATTTACACACAGAAAACTTTATTTATTGATAAATTAAGTATTGAACAATGGATTAGTTCTTTTCACTATGCTTAGCGCATGTGGAAGCGTCGATGCAACGGCTTCTTGCATTGGGTGATGAAACCTCCCGGTTTTTTTGTCCCTGGCACGAGGTCGTTGGCCCCAGGTGAAGGCAGCAAGCTTTTTTTAAAAGCGGGCCGGCCAAGCCGGGGGTTAAGGCGGTTCGGATTGGCCGATCAGGGTTCCTTCCCAATTGACGCCTATCCAGCCGCCGGCGGAAGGCCCTCGTTTCCCTTTGGGAAGCGGACCATTCGTTCAGGCGCGCCGCCCCCCCCTTGTGGGGAACGGCGGGTCCTGGCGAAGCGGCGGACCGAGTGGACTAACGGCCATGAACAGGGGGGCTCAGGCTGTTTTCAGTCTGTCTCACCGATTTCCCGGCCACCGGTTTTCTGAGGTGCGTCCTTTGGTTATCAAGCCTTTCCGTTATCGGCGGCCCGTGTAGAGGGCTGCCCCGGTGACGAGGCTACCCCTTTAAGCGAGCCGCCGCCGTCCCGGTCCCAAGACGTGCCCTGCCCAGGGTGCGTCAGGTGGCGAAGGATGGTTTTAGCGAGGAGCCGCTTTCAAGTGCGTGGAGCCAGGCCGGCTCCAAAGGGGCGTCAGGAGCGCCGTGCCAGCGGCGCAATACGCGGGTTTCCCAGGACCTGTGTTCCTGACGCCTCTTTTTTTTTCGAAAACCCTTATCCCTTGGGGTCAATATCCATGCCCCTTGGAATAAGTCAATCCTTGGGCGTCGATAGTTTATGATAAACAAGACACGGCGCCGCGCTTGTTTGGAGGGGAGTGGGACCAGAAATCGCGGCGCATGAAAGAGGGACGTCCGGTCATGACGCAAAGTTACCTGGCAAAGATCAAGTTCCTGATCGTCGAGGACAACGCCTTCATGCGGACCATCGTCCGCCGCGTGCTGGCGGCCTTCGAAGTCGGAGAGATCATGGAAGCCGCCGAAGGCAAAGAGGCCCTCAAGATCTTGGAGTCGTTCGATCCCGACATCGCCATAATCGACTGGGAAATGGAACCCATGGACGGCATCGAGTTCACCAAAACGGTGCGCACCTCCGACGACAGCTCACATCAGTTCCTTCCCATAATAATGCTTTCGGCCCATTCGGAAATAAACCGCATAACCGAGGCCCGCGACGCCGGGGTGAACGAGTTCGTGGTCAAGCCGATCTCCGCCAAGGTTCTGTTCGACCGCATCCAGTCGGTCATCGAAAGGCCCCGCCAGTTCGTCCGCCTGAAGGAATATTTCGGCCCCGACCGGCGGCGCCGGACAATAATGTTCAGCGGCCCCGAGCGGCGCGAAATGAAACAGGACGAAGTCAACGTCATGTTCAATCCCGAAGAAGGGAATCCCCAGGACGATTGACCGGCCCCGGGCTTCGCTACAGGTGCGCCCCTAAAGGTATGAGCCGGCCAGTTCCTCGGCGATCTGCACGGCGTTCAAGGCCGCCCCCTTGCGCAGGTTGTCGGCGACCACCCACATGTTGATGCCGTTTTTCACCGTCCGGTCGGCCCGGATTCGGCTGACGTACACCGGGTCCTCGCCGGCGCATTCGCAGGGGGTGACGTAACCCTCTTCTTCGCGGTGATCGAGGACGGTGACGCCTTCGGCCGCCGCCAGGGCGTCACGGGCCTGGTCTTCCGATATGGGACCCGCGAACTCCACGTTTAGAGATTCGGCGTGGCCGATGAACACCGGAACGCGCACGCAGGTGGCGCAGACTTCTATGTCGGGGTCCATTATCTTCCTGGTCTCGACCACCATCTTCCTTTCCTCCTTGGTCATGCCGTCGTCCATGAAGGCGCCGATGTGGGGGATGACGTTGAAGACGATCTGCTTGGTGAATATTTTACGGGTCTTGGCGATGTGCTGGTTCATGTAGATGCCGCGGGTCTGATCGAACAGCTCGTCCATGGCCTCCTTGCCGGCCCCCGAGGTCGACTGATAGGTGGCGACCACCACCCGCTTGATCCGGACCAGGTCATGCAGCGGCTTGAGGGCCATCACCATCTGGATGGTCGAACAGTTGGGGTTGGCGATGATGCCCTTTTTTTTGTAGCCGGCTATTGCATCGGCGTTGACCTCGGGCACCACCAGCGGCACGTCGGGGTGCATGCGGAAATAAGACGTGTTGTCGATCACCACCGCCCCCGCCTCGGCGGCCCGGGGGGCGTGGACCGAGGAGATGGAGGCCCCCGGCGACGACAGCACGATGTCGGTGCCGGCGAAATCGTAATCGTCGAGGATCTGGACCTTGAGGTCCTTCTCGCCGAAAGATATCTCGCGCCCCACCGAGCGCTCGGAGGCCAGGGCCACCACCTCGCCGACCGGGAATGCCCGCTCGGCCAGGATTTTCAGCATCTCGCGCCCGACGTTTACGGTGGCTCCGACCACCGCGACCTTGTAGCTCATATCTCTACTCCACTCTCATCTTTATCCCTAGGCGTCCGCCGGGAAGCCTATTTGGTGAGAAAAACAAAAGGCCCGCCGGACAATGCCGCGGGCCTGTTGATATACATGCTCGATCGGCCCCGGCTATCGGCCAGTGGTGGTTTTCTCCGTCCGGGTTTTGGTCATTACTAAACTCATGATCATGCAATCGTGTTGAAATGCGTGGGAGACTAATAGCCTGCCCGAAACAATAACTCAAGGGGCTTAGTGCCATCCCATGGCAACCAGGAAGGCATCCAGGTCCGGCTCCACCCCACGAGCCCGCGCGAGATGGTCTAGAGACAACTCATCTCCATATTCATCTGCGCACATTGGCTTATTGTATCTTGGCCAGACTCTTTTCAGCTCTCTTTCAGCGAGATGATTTTCAGTTGGGCGTAATTCCTGACACCTTGGAAAATGGCGAAGCAGAAATGCTTCGTGGGTGGGCACTTGCCAAATCAAATGAATTCTTTTTGATCTGGCCAATTGTTCGGCCTTTGCGTCCCTTTCGTTGTCCTGTCCCTTTCGATCTTCATCCAAAAGCAACCCTCTTATGGAGTACCGACCTCGATATTTTTTGATGGCATTTAACTTGTTAATGGCTTGTTCGACTAGGCTTAACGGGTCGCCTCCATGCAGTTTTTCTGCTTTGATTGCCACCGCAACACCTTGATCTTTTGCAAGTCGCGCCAACCAAGTTCCATATCCTTTTTCGCTTTTCCCTTCTCCCGCCAGGAAAATCGGCGTCCGGATAATTCTTATTGCTGAACGGTGGGGCAAAATTTTTAACCGATCTGGGGAACCGCGCCGAACGCGCCCATTAGATACTTTGCGTAGATGTTGGTGTCGCGTCGGATACCTTTAACATCCTTCAAGCCATAAATTTCCGTGCTGCCGTCCGCCTTTTTTTCGGTGAAATAGACTTCCTCTTTTTCAAGGTACTCGAACAACGTCGCATTGTGGCAGCTAAAGATGAGTTGGGCGTCGAGTGGATTGGTTTCTTCGTCCTGAAACATGCGGATCAGTTCCGGAAGTAGTAGCGGATGGATATCCGAATCCAGTTCGTCAAGAACCGCAACGCCTCCAACTGTCAGGAC
>JAZFTA010000247.1:0-7891 GCA_036446415.1 Rhodospirillales bacterium
TTTCATCGGAATCTCCGAAGAGCAGTTCCGGGAAGTGGCCGAACGGGCCCGCAACCTGGATCTTTGGGAAAAAGACGGAGACGGCTGGCGCCTGAAATACCCCCCCGTCTAGTAGGCTGCTGAAAAACCAGGTTTGCAGCAACAATCCTTCGAGACGCTAACTTACGTTCGCTCCTCAGGATGAGGCTTCGAGACGCTCGCTTGCGCTCGCTCCTCTCCGATGAGGAAAATCAATAAGCTACACCTCATCCTGAGCAGGGCCGGAGGCCCGTGTCGAAGGATAATGGCGACGAAAAGGAGTTTTTCAGCAGCCTACTAAGGTCTTACCGCCTGCTCAACCCGCATCTCCGGGGTCCAGGGCGTCGTAGAGTTCGAGAACCTGATCGGCGATCATATTAATGTGCCGTTCAATTTCCCGCCTGCCGATCTCGATAATTTTATCCCGTTTTTCTCCCGGCGGCGTTCTCGTGGCGTAATAATGCACGGACTGCATGGGGAAAAACAAAGAGCCCTTGTAATAGTGATCCTCAACGGTGTTCTTTCCTGTTTCAGGGTAAAAGCGGCCGGTCAGATTCACCATATAATCACTATAGAAAGCGGTAGTGGCTTCCCCATTCGAAGGCGCGTTCCCGGCCGCCCGGCCATCCGGCGCCTGATTTTGCTTTTTCGCCAGCTTGGCAAGCCTGCGCCTTTCCTGGCGGTTGGCTCCCGGCATTGGCCCATCAGGGGTCTGCTTGGTCCCGTCCCCGGGTTGCCCGGTATCCAGGCAGGAAAGGAGACTATCACGGTATTGAAGGAGTTTACTTTGCCGGTCTTTTTTGTTCCAGGCCCGGCGAAAGTGTTCGGACGAATAGCGGGGGAATGAAGAAACGGCCTGTTTAATGACATCGCGTTTCGGCGGCTGCCCGGGCAGGGAAATTTCCGAAGCCGGCAAAGGTGTTATGCCATCGATCTTCAAGCCGTCGCTGCAATTGTAATAGGTTCTTTGGGTTGGAAAGCGGCGGACCGCATGCTGCAACGAATCCTTGGCCCAAAGGAAAACCGTGTCGGTCAAAATATCGCCGCCGCCGAAGTTGGCCGGCATCTCTATGTCGAGAACGTCATCGTATGGCACTTCCACTCCATCGTCGTGATAGACCGACCCTTCGGCGTGATGGCGTTCAATATCGCGGGCCCCGAGGTCAACGCCGAACATATAGATGTCCTGGAAACCGAATTCCTGGGCGAAGGAAAACCCAAGGTTGGCGACGGTTGGTGTCGAGTGTTCGATCCAGGTGTCTTTGCCAAGGAAGAAAATAGGCGTTGGCGCCAGGTTGGAGCGGAAATAGTAAACGGGGTCGGTGAAGTGCTTGCCGACCCCGGGGACCACGGTGAACGAGGCGATCAATGTGATCGAGGAAATGTCGTGGGATTTAGCTCCCGAGGCTATGATATCGGCGATCTCCGGCGTGTTTTCCATTTCGACGTGAAAGTCCGGCATAATTCCTTTGTCAAGCAATATCCTGAGCGCCGTCCCGCATGAGACGATGGCCGCCCTGTCTTGATTTTCTCTGATCACATCGATGCTCTCGTCAAGAGACGGCCCCGACCCGACGATAAAAACCGGAAGGGGCAGCTTGGCGTCACGGCGTTGATAGTAATAACCTTTGTGGTCCTTCAAATTGCTATAAGCGTTGCGCATCATGTCGCATTCATCCATGAAGAAACCCACCGGGCTGCTCAGGAACCAGGCGTTATCGACAATCATCTTAAACGCCTTGTCCAATACCGTTTCGGGGTAGGCGTTGACCAGGGTCGTGCCGTCGGCATAGTGGGGGCTGATCGGCTTCACGCAGTCGCGGATTCTCAGCTCGATATCGACGGCATTCTGATCAAGGATGATTTGAAGTCTCTTCTGGGTGGTGGAATATTTCCCGAGGAACGTTTCCCAATCGAATGTAAACAACGAGAGATAGAGGAATTCAAGTTTAGGCTCGACCAGGATCATGTTGTGACACTTCGTGATCTCGGCCATGGGCGGAACTTGGTCGCCCAACCCAAACCCAAGAATGACAAGATGATAACATTCCATGCCGACCGGGCGGGCAGGAGGCGGGGAGTCCAGCTCATTTCCGACGCGCTCGCGGATACGATTGACTATTTCGTTCTCAACCCCTTCCGCGCAATAGGTCGACGGATCGATTAAACGATGGGTCTTGTGGAAGCTCTTGACGCCCTCCGACGCCATCTTCCTGCTCCCCATGCCCAACAACGGCTTGCCCAGATAGCTGATGTCGAAGTCCCCTTCATCGTTTATCAGCAAATAGATTTCGGCCGGCTCCATCTGGCTGAAAATATTGGCGACTTCGGCGAAGTGCTGTTCCCAGATTTTCATGTTCCGGGCGAACAACTGGTGGTCCAGGTCGTCGTCTGTTGCCGGCCTAAAGGTGTTCGCGCCGGCGCCGTGTTCCTTCAGATTGCCGGCCATGGTGATTTTCATGTCAGTCGGTTTATGGGTCATTATCAACGATCCCTGGCGTCAGGCCTCCTCTTCGTCCTCTTCGTCCTCTTCCTCGCCCTCTTCGCCGTCTTCGCCGTCTTTCTTGGGCGTCCGGTTGATCCAGTAGAGGCCGAAGATACCGCCCCCGACCAGAAAAACGCCGCCGAGCAGAATCAGGTGCTTGGTCTTGATTTTAGGGAGCTTGGAGGGTGTCGTTACTTCCAGTTCGGGTTCGCCTTCTTGCTCCTCCCCTTTCTTGGCGCCGGTTCCGGTCTCCTGGATGCCGGTAACGTTTGTTGGGGGGGCCTCGGATATTTCAGCGTACTTTTTCGCCGATTTCGGCCTCTCGAAGGTAAGATTGCCGGCGCACATCATAAAGACGTCGTTGTCGTCTTCAAGTTTGAGATCGTTAATGGTTTGCGCCGACAACTGTCCGGGGGCCATTGGGAAATACCGGATGACGTTGCCGACCTTGCCTTGGGTCTTGACCTTGAAGCCGATGTTGTCGACCCCGCCGTCGCCGTCCAGGTCGATGGAAAACACCCCCGACAGCCAGTACATCGTACCCTTGATGTTAAGTTCGCCGGCCCTCCAGAAATGTTCGAGCTTTGACTCGCAGCGTTTGGCCGGATCCTCCGTCGCCGCATCGGCCGCCATCTCTCCGGCCGTCGGTCCGCCGAACACGATGTTGCCGGGACATATCATGTAAAGCATGTCGTCGTGATCAAGCTTCAGGTCCTCTATGTCTTTTCCCGCCCGTTTGCCGGGGCCGGTGGGGAAATACCTGAGAACGCTGTCGACCCGGCCCTGGGTCCGGACCTTGAAGACCACGTTGTCGGTTTTTCCGTCGTCGTCGGTATCAAGGGTGTAGGTCCCGAGCAGCCAGAAGCGCGTACCCTTTATGTGAATCTTTCCGGCCTGCCAGAACTCTTCCAGCTTGCGGTCGCATTTCCAGGCTGTTTCTCCCGCTCCATCGCCGCCGCCTTCGCCGTCCGGGCCGCCGCCTTCGCCGTCCGGGCCGCCGCCTTCGCCGTCCGGGCCGCCGCCTTTGCCGTCCGGGCCGCCGCCTTTGCCGTCCGCGCCGCCCGCCACTCCGTCCGCGCCGCCCGCCACTCCGTCCGCGCCTGGCTCGGGCTGCGAGATGATTTCGCCGCCGGCCCCCACCGATGTATGGACCGCCGACGGGCCGCCCTCCCTCTCTTGGGGCGCCGTGGGGGTTTCTTCGCCCTCGGTCTTTTCCGGGGCCTTGCGGATGCCGCCGCCGGTGAACGCCATGGACGGCGGGGCGCTGTCTCTATCGGCGGCGGTCAGGGAAGGCAGCACCCTTCCATCGGGGCCGATGGTCGGCGGCGGCGGGACCAGGTCGGCGGGCGGAGGAATGAAAGGCCTGGGCAGCGACGATGTCGGGGATTGTGATCCAGGGCGAACCTCCCCAAGCTGGGGAGAGCTTGTGGATCGGCCGCCGCCCGCCGACAGCGGCGGGGTCGAGGTCAGCGGCAGGCCCCGCTTGACCCAGGCATCGATGGGGTCATAGCAGTGATCGGTGGCGGTCTGGACCCGCATCGCCTCTTTCTGGACATCGATCGAGACGCCGTACCGCTCCCCCGCCTTGATTTTGGCGATCAGGCCGGCGCATTCGACTTCCCCGGCAATGGCGGCGGTTATTCCCTGAATCCATGACGCCGGCGGGGCCGATACGACCGCTATCAGAATGATCCATCCTTTTAAACGCATCTGCTTAATATACTTCTTCTTCCTTAGCCTTAGCCCCCGGCCGTTCGTATGGACCGTACAATGCTTGCTTAAAACCGTACAGGGCGGGAAAAGGATAAACTTCAAGAGCGAAAAGGAAAAACTCCCGAAACCTTCATTTCACTTGCGGAACGAGGCTTGTCCCCCATACCCGCGCAATTCATGCGCCAGGGCTCCGCAACATCTGAAAAAACGGCCCCGCCCTCCCTTAAAAACGCGGGTTTGTTTCTATCCATGTAACCGGAAGGAAATTCGTATCAATACCTGAACAAGTTTGCCAAGGGCCGCGAAATTCGTATCACAACATAAATAATTTTTCCGATTCGCCTCCACAAGATGGGTCAAGGAGGGCCCGCGCCAGTCTTTCAATGCCCCCTTGCCTGCCAGGGAAGGAAATGACAAGGCGGTTTTATAGGGGGATCATTCCGGAATTTAAAAAAATATTGTTTATTATCAGTTGGCTGTGTCGATCGCTTGAGAAAGTGATTCATTTTTTTCATGGTTTGTTAGGAAATAACATGGAAAACCATAAAAATAACTTCTATCGTAGTTGACGTATTCATTGCCATCCCCTTAAATCACAAAAAAGGCAAACACCAGCGAAAGCAAAGGCGGCGGCGGCTTCCATCGAGGCTGGAAAGTTATTCAATACCAGTCATGGACTCGACGGGGCAGGCAAAAACGTAATGTGGTTTATAGCTGATTAATGGCATATATAGCGGTGTTCTTGTAATCTGAATACTATTTATTGTAGTGACTCTGAGGGGTCTGGAGATTCGTTTCGTTATTAAAAGAGGGTATCGAGGGCCATGGCCAGGAAACGCCTGAAGCATTCCTACACCATTCCCTGCTCCAGTTCCTTTCGCGACGCCATCTCGGATCTGGCCGGGCGGCGCCACGTCAATGTAGCGGACCTGGCTCGTTCCGTGGCCTTGGTGGTTCCCGATGAACTCATCGACTCTTTCCCCGATCCCGGCGGTCCCGGCCCCAAGGACAGGGAAACAGTGGTCCTTAAATCGGGAACGGCGAAAGGCCGGCCCTGGCGGCGCAAGCCCCGCCTGCAGGTGCGCATGGCGCCTGGTTACGAGGTCGAACGGATACGCCGGGGGCTGGCCCTGGGGCTGGCCATGGAGCGTGGCGAAGTAAAAGTGCGCCTTGAAGGAAAAGGCGAAAAGGATAAGGCGCCCCAAGCCCCGTCCGGCCCGCCACAGACGGCTTTGATCAGCGAAGCCCGGGAAGAACTGGAAAAGCTACGCGCCATCGTATCGGTGCTTTCCTTCGAGCCACTGTCAGGCGGTATCAGGAATCGCGGCGACGCCCTGCATATTCTTGGATTCCCGCCGGCGTCAAAACCCTCGATCAGAGCCCTTAGGGCCAGGTTCCGCATGCTGGCCACGGTTCACCATCCGGACGGTAAATACGGCAGCCATCAACGTATGAGCCAGCTCAACGCTGCCATGGAGCACCTAATACCAAGGGTCATGGATATTGACTCCTTGTGACGGCTTTGCGAGGTTTCCGGCTAGGAGCGCGGCGCGCCGTGATGCCATCGCATCACAAGCGGCGCTCGACGACGACCGGGGGCCTCGCAAAGCCGCCCTTAAGGGTCGCTTTTCCCGCCTCCTCGGGGCGTCGGAAAGGCTTGACGTTGCGCCAGCATCGCCAGCGCCTCTCCTCCTGCCGAGGAAACGGGAAAAGCGATCACAAGGGGTCAATATCCATGACCCTTGGTATAGGCCGCGGCGCCGCCTGAGCGGCAATTTCCTAGGATTCCTGAAATAATGGCCAACAAACCGAAACTACTCGTCACCCGCCGCCTGCCCGAGGCGGTTGAGGAAAGAATCGGGCTGGATTACCAAGCCTGTTTGAACCCTAAAGACGAGGTATACACGCCTCGACGTTTGGCCGAGTTGAGCATTGGGCGCGATGCAATCCTGGCCGCGGCGGGGGATAACCTGGGGCCCGGAGCAATCGAAAATCTCTCACAAGGTATAAGGATTATCGCCACCTTCTCGGTGGGTTACGAACATATCGATCTCGAAACAGCTGTTTCAAGGGGGATTGTCGTCACCAACACCCCCGATGTTCTTACCGAGGCGACGGCGGATATAGCCATGCTTTTGCTGCTGGCGGCGGCGAGAAGGGCCCATGAGGGTGAAAAAATGGCGCGGGCCGGAAAATGGACCGGCTGGGCGCCAACCCAGTTGATGGGCGCCGAACTTTCCTCCAAGCGGCTGGGTATCGTCGGCATGGGCCGGATAGGACAGGCGGTGGCCCGGCGCGCCAGGGCCTTCGGAATGGAAATTCACTATTACAACCGGAACCGGCTGGCCCAAGAAAATGAGGACGGCGCCGTTTACCATGCCCGGCCGGAAGAGCTTCTGGCCCTGTCGCAGTTTATTTCCCTGCACTGCCCGGTAACGCCCCAAACCAGGCATTTCCTCAACTCAGAGCGTATATCCCTGCTGCCCGACAAGGCAATAGTGGTCAACACCGCCCGCGGCGCGCTGCTCGACGACGAAGCGTTGATACAAGCCCTGAAATCGGGCCAGGTCGCGGCCGCCGGGCTGGACGTCTATGACGGCGAGCCGAAAATCAATCCCCGATACCTGGAATTGGACAACGTCTTCCTGCTGCCCCACCTGGGAAGCGCCACCATCGAGACCCGAAACTCAATGGGCTTCAAGGCGCTGGACAATCTGGACGCCTTTTTTGGGGGAAAAGAGCCGCCGGACCGGGTGGGTTAGACAAAAAACAAAAAATTTCTCTTTATTCTCGGATAGTTACATAATTATTGCGGGGATGTGACGAGGATCACTGCCGGATGGTGCGGAAAATGTCATGGTGGCTGTAATTGGTGACGCTAGAACAGACAATAGAACAGTATGTTCAAGGAAGGGGGCCATGATAAAAAGCAAATGCACCAAACTGGATTGTTTCTTCCGGGTCGGTGACACGTGCTGCAATCTTTGCGCGGTCGGTGACGACACCTGCGATCTTTATTGGCCGGCCGACAAGGCGGCAACGACCGAAGAGGAAGATATCCACCGGCCTGAACCAGCCCATTCGAAGAATTTTCAAGCGGTCACGGGCTGATCGGTCCATTCGCGCTTTTCAAGGCTTAAAGCCTGAAAGCAAAACCGCCCGAAAACTTAATTGCGGGCGGTTTTTTTTATTCTCATATCCCTGGTCTTTTAGCGGCGTTGGCCGAACAACCTGAGCAGCATCAGGAACAGGTTGATGAAGTCGAGATAGAGCGTCACCGCCCCCATCACCGCCTTCTTGGTGGCGATCTCCGAACCGTCGGCCTCGGAGTAATTTTTCTTGATCTTCTGGGTGTCGTAGGCGGTAAGCCCGACGAAGACCAGGACCCCGATAACCGAAATCACGAAATGCATGGCCGAGCTTTGCAGGAAGATGTTGACGACGCTGGCGATGATGATGCCGATCAGGCCCATGAACAGGAACGAACCCCAGCCGGTGAGGTCCTTCTTGGTGGTGTAGCCGTAAAGGCTCATGGCGGCGAAGGTGCCGGCCGTGATGAAGAACACCCGGGCGATCGAGGTGCCGGTGTACATGATGAAAATGGAGGCCATGGAAAGGCCCATAACCGCCGAGAACCCCCAGAACACGGCCTGCAGGGTGGACGCCTTCATCTTG
>JAZFTA010000248.1:0-4329 GCA_036446415.1 Rhodospirillales bacterium
AACCCGGTGTCCGGCGGCTCCGGCCCGGCGCACCAGCTCCGACCATAATATGTCTTCCACTCCGCGCCCAAGGGCCCGGCAGCTTACAAGGAAAGAGTCTATGGCCAGGACGCTGTTCCCTTCATGCGCCGGATCATCCGAAGGCGCCGCCAACACCAGGCCGACGATGCCGAGGTCGCCGAAGCGGTCGCTCAGGGAAACGCTAAGCAGGATGGTTCCCTCATTCGCCATCATCCGCCTCAACACCGCTTCGCCGTGGCGCCGGGTGGTAAGGTTGAACTGGTTGGTCCTGGCCAGCATCTGAACGGCCCGCCCGATGGCCGCCTCGGATAACGGCGCCACTACCGCCTTGAGGTCCAGGCCGTGAAGGAAATCCTCCACGGAGCCTTGGGCTTGGTCTGGATCCGCGCGCCGGTGGAGGTTGGCGTAGTCATTGGGGCGGCGGCGATCCTCATCGGTGAAGCGGTAGGCGTCGAACGGCGCGCATTGGCCCACGGCGTCGAGGATGGCGATGGGGTCTTCGGAGACCGCAAGGGTCCGTACCTGGGGCAATTGATGGATCATCTGCTGGCGTTCGAAGGCCTGGTCGTCGAGGAACACGAAGCTGTCCACTGCCAGTCCGAGTTCTCCGGCGGCGGCGATAAGGTTCAGGTACTTGGGCCCGTAGCCCGCCTTGACGAGAGCGAAATCGCCGAGCCGCAGGGGCATGTCGGATAAGGCGGCGAAGGCTTGGCGCACCTCGTCCTCGTCGTTCTGGGTCAGCAACACCAACACCACTCCTTGCGCCTTGAGGGCCAGCACCGCGGTCTGGATGCGGCGGTAGACGTTGCCGGGAAACGAATGGTCGGCCTTAAGGCCGCTTATCCCGTCCTCGTCGAGCACTCCGCCCCACAGGGTGTTGTCCAGGTCCACCGCCAGGGCCTTGGCCGGCGGGCCCAGCAACGGCGCCATGGTCGATCCGATATGGCGGGCGAACGAGGCCACGGAATCGGCAGCGATGGGCCGCCGGGCGAAAAAGTCCATCTTGGCGCTGAAGGCCCCCGACCCGGTCCGTCCCGCCCAGCCGGCGAAATCGAAGACATGGACCAAGGGGTTTTGGGCGGCGGCCTCGAGGACCGTGAGGTTGATCCGATGGACCGCCGAGGCCACCCCGTGACCGGCATGGAGATCGGCCAGCCGCGAGCCGCAAACGGCCGGCCCCGGCACCGTCGAGATGAACAGGGGGGCCGTCCCATTGGCCGCGTACCCCCGGCACAGGGATTGGATGCGCCCGATCACCTGATCGGCGGCGGCCTTGCGCTCCGCCCCGCCCAGGGCCGCCGCCTCGAAGGCCAGCCGGGGGCTCAACTCATCCAGCCGCCACAGGACCAGCACCGCGTCGGGGTTCAGGGCGCGGAACTCCGATGCGGGCTCCAGCAAGGCCTGCTCTATGTTGTCCAGGTCGGCGGCGACGATCGCCGGGTTCACCGAGTGGGCGGCCAGGGCCAGGCGGATGACATCGGTCTGGGTCTCGACCACGAAGGTCGAACAGATTCCCAAGGTAAAGGCGGGGCCTTTGTTTTCTTCCGTCTGGCCGTCGAACAGGCCGAGGGCCAGCTTGGCGGCGGCCGGGCTTCCGCTTTTCAGGGCCCCGGCGGCCGCCTCGCGGATTTCATCGTTCCAGGTTCGGGGCCACGATTGCGGGAAATCGGTCATCGGGCCTTTTCCAGGATGGCGGCGTAGTTGATCGGCCGGCGCGCCATCTCGGGGGTGTCATCGGGATGGAGCGGAAGCGGCCATTCCTCGGCGATCCGCCAGCCGCTATCGGTAACCAGTCGGCGGATTTCGTCGGCCTTTTCGAACAAGTGGATATGGTCGATGTTGGCCATGAACACCACCGTGCTGATGAAGGCCGGGGCCTGGGGCCGGGCGGCCCGCCATAAATCCTCCAGGACCGCCTTGGGGTCCTCCACATGCTCCAGCAGCTCACCGAGGATGACGGCGTCGACGCTTGCCGGCTCCAGCCCCGATCCGTCGCTGATGTTGCGGTTGACCAGGCGCACGCCTGAGTTTTCCGGGCCCTCGCCCAGCGCGAATTTACGGCTGAAATCGATGGCGTAATCGCTGATGTCGAGGCCCAGATAGCGGACCTCGGGGACTTTTTCCAACAGGTGGCGCAGGTGGTAGCCCGGGCCGACCCCGACCTCGACCACTTCCGATCCGGCCTTGAGGCGGGGCAGGAAGCGGTTACGGTAGGCCTCGTCGATCCTAAAGTGATTGATCCACAGGGCCTGGCTGAGGAGTTGGCCGGGCAGGTAATAGCCGCCGAACACTTGCGCGTTGTGATAGACCCTCTCCCTGGCCTCCTGTTCGCTGGACAGCAGGTAGCTGCCGGTCCTCTCGAGCTCCTTCTGCAGGCGCAGGAACTCGATCGACAGCACCACATAGGCCTTGACCACCTCGGCTATCCAATCGGCGGGCTGGCCGAGCATGGCCTCGAGGCGGACCCCGATGAATTCCAACTCCTCCATCCGCCCGGCCATCGGGCAGACATCCGATTGCACCGCCGCCCGGTGCAGGAAGGGCATCTGCCTTGACAGTTCGTCGAGAATCCGGGTGGCTAGGGGATAGGGGCTGGACACAAGTATCTCCGAGCGGGCCGATCGATTAAGGCGTGGTTTGCCCGGGGACTGTAGTACACCGGGCCCGATGTAGTGAAGCCTTGGATGAATGATCCCGTTTTTGCCCCTATTCCTTGACTCATGGAGGGCTCGGGGCCTATCAGAGGCTAGCGGATGGGTGGCCGAGCGGCTGAAGGCGCTCCCCTGCTTAGGGAGTGAGGGTTAACGCCCTTCGTGGGTTCGAATCACTCCCCATCGGCCTCCCTTCGCCACCCTACGCCTAAACTCCTTCGGGGGGCGGTCCGCCGATCCGCCAATTATCCCCAAACAGCCACTGGATTTCAGCGGGCAAGCCAGTTATACACTTGGTATCGGTTTAAACATTCAAATGGGGGACGCCATGAACAAGAACGACCTTATCGCCGCCGTCGCCGAATCCACCGGCGCATCAAAAGCCGACGCCGCCAAAGCCGTTGACGGTTTTATTGACGCCATCACGGGGGCCCTCAAGGGTGGCGACAGCGTTCAACTGGTCGGGTTCGGCAGTTTCTCGGTGGCCGACCGGGCGGCCCGCCTGGGCCGCAACCCCCGGACCGGCGAAACCATCCAGATCGCCGCTTCGAAGCAGCCCAAGTTCAAGGCCGGCAAGGCGCTGAAGTCCGCCGTCAACGGCTGATCCTCGGCATGAATCGGCGCTAGCGGCCCGGCCTCCGCCCTGGGCCGGGGCGGGAAAAGGCGCGGGCTGGCTTCAGCGCCGGATGGCGGCGGTGAGCAGCCCGGCCCCGATAAGGAAGCCCGCTCCCACCCGGTTTACCGTCTTCAATGTCTCGGGCCGCTTGAATCGGGACCTGAGGTGGCCGGCCAGCATCGCCCAGATTGCGACGTTTACGGTCGCCAGGAATATGAACGTTCCCTCCAGCACGGCGAACTGGGGCAGGGCGGCGGCGGCCGGGTCGACGAACTGGGGGACGAAGGCGATGAAAAAAACGATGCCCTTGGGATTTAGCGCGGTAACCATGAAAGCGTTGCGGAACATCGAACTTTTTGATTCCTCGCTTGATGTATCGATAAGCATTTCGAGCCTGGGGGTGGCCCGCCACAGCTTGATTCCAAGCCACACCAGGTAGGCGGCGCCGGCCAGCTTGAGGGCCGTGAAAAGGGCCGCCGAGGCCGCCAATACGGCGCCCGCCCCGAGCAGGGAGGCGGTCATGGCGGTAAAGTCGCCCAGCGTCACTCCCGGCACGGTCGCCCATCCCGACGACTTGCCCCGGCCCAGGGCGTAGCTCACCACCAACATCACGGTAGGCCCGGGAACGGCCACCAAGGCGGTGCTGGCGGCGACGAACGCGATCCAAAGTTCAAACGACAAAGACGGCCTCCGGTAATTCGAGTAACCGGAAAAGACAGCTTGCGGGCGCGGTTTGCAAGTTTATTGCGGCGAATTCCCCGATATTTTGGCGGCCTTGCGGAAAATTCGATGTTTGGCTGGTGGGCGGGTAGGGGAGATTTAAGGGAGGCTCCGACGGGCTGCTTATTCAGCCCGGAGGCAAGCGCGACTGCGCGTCGCCGCTTATGCGGCGGAGCCTAGGAGCGGAGCGACGCCCGGCGTCTGAGGGATTAGAAAAAAAGCTTTTTTTTGGGAGATTAACCGCTGAGGGCGCGGAGGGCGGGGAGAAGAACGCCTGCTATCCGGTGCAAAGCTGACAGAAATCAACTACCACGGGAACTT
>JAZFTA010000249.1:0-3453 GCA_036446415.1 Rhodospirillales bacterium
ACCAGCAGCCTGCTGGAATATCCTTCAAGAGAACTTGTTGTTGCGGGCGAATCCCTTCGGCGCCATGCGTCCGGCCTGGGCCCTTTTGCCGAGCCAGGCGGCAAGGTCGTTCTCGGTACGCCCGCCCTTGCCCGAGCGCCATGACAGGCCATCCTTTATGACCAGGGTCTTGGCGTCGGAAAGGCCGCCTTTTTGATAGCGTTGAAGAATTACGCCGCGGCCGCGTCCCATTACCGGCAGTTCGGAAAATGGAAAGATAAGGAGTTTGCGGTTGGAGCCTATTACCGCCACCCCGTCGGCGCCCTCGACCACCATTGAGCAGGACGCCGCCTCCTCGCCGGAGCCCAGGTTCAGGACCTGTTTGCCGTTGCGGGTCTGGGCGATTACCTCTTTTTCCTCGACCACGAAGCCGCGGCCGGCATCGGAGGCCACCATTAGACTTCGCGCGGGCATGTGGACGAACATGTTGACCACGTCGTGTCCGTTGGCGAGGTCGATCATCAGCCGAAGCGGCTCTCCGTGTCCGCGCCCGCCCGGCAGTTTGTCGCAGCCAATGGTGTAAAAACGGCCGTTGGTGGCGAATACGACAAGTTTGTCGGTTGTCTGGGCGTGCAATGAAAACCGTGGGCGGTCGCCTTCCTTGTACTTGACGTCGGTTTCGCCGCCCAGATGGCCCTTTATCGAGCGGATCCAGCCCATCTCCGAGCACAGAATGGTGATTGGTTCGCGCTCTATCATGGCTTCCAGCGGCACCACCACCGCCGCCTGGGGCTTGCCTATTTCGGTCCGCCGCCGGCCGGCCTCCGAGCTGGCCGGGAATTGTTTCTTTATGCCGCGGATTTCATCCGCCAAAAACTTCTTGCGGCGGCCTTGGTCGGCCAGGAGTTTCTTTATTTCGGCGCGCTCCTCCTTAAGAGCCTTGTTCTCCTTCTTGATTTCCTTTTCCTCCAGCTTGCGTAGCTGGCGCAGGCGCATGTTCAAGATAGCCTCGGCCTGAACCTCGGAAAGCTTGAATGTCTTTATCAGTTCGGCTTTCGGTTCGTCCTCCCGGCGGATTATGCGGATGATTTCATCAAGGTTAAGGAAGGCGCACAGCAGTCCGCCCAGGACCTCCAGACGGTGATCGATTTTTTCCAGGCGGTTGAGGCCACGCCGCACCATTACATCCAGGCGGTGACTTAAGAAGGCGTTGAGAACCTGGCGCAGGTCCATGACCCTGGGCGTCTGGCGGGCGTCAAGCACATTCATGTTGAGGCTGATACGGACCTCAAGGTCGCTTAGGCGGAACATCTGCTCGATCAGCATTTTCGCATCCACGGTTCGGCTTTTCGGCTCCAGCACGATGCGCACCTGGTCGGTGGATTCGTCGCGGATGTCGGCAAGCAGCGGCAATTTGCGGGCGTTCAGCAACTCCGCCACCTTCTCGATAAGGCGCGACAGCTGTACCTGATAGGGAACTTCGGTAACAACCACCTGATAAAGGCCGTGGGGAAGTTTCTCGGTTTTCCACTTGGCTCTTAGACGAAAACCTCCCTTCCCGGAGCGGTAGGTGTCGATAACCGACCGCCGCGGCTCGACCAGCACTCCGCCTGTCGGGAAATCGGGGCCGGGGATCAGTTCAATCAGTTTTTTAAAACTGGCGTTGGGGGCCTTGATAAGATGAAGCAGCCCGTCGCAAATTTCGGCCACGTTGTGGGGTGGAATTGAAGTCGCCATGCCGACTGCTATACCGGCGGCGCCGTTGGCCAGCAGGTTGGGGAAACGGGCCGGCAGAACCACCGGCTCACTCCCCTCGCCGTCGTAGGTTTCGCGGAAATCGACGGCGTCCTCGTCCAGGCCCTCCAACAGCGCCAACGCGACATCGGTCAGGCGGGCCTCGGTGTAGCGCATGGCCGCCGCATTGTCGCCGTCGATAGAGCCGAAGTTGCCCTGTCCGTCGATTAGCGGGTAACGGACCGCGAATTCCTGGGCCAGGCGGACCATGGCGTCGTAGACCGCGGTATCGCCGTGCGGATGATACTTGCCTATTACGTCGCCGACTACGCGGGCGCATTTCTTAAACCCCGATTTAGGGTCCAGCTTCAACTGGAGCATGGCGTACAAAAGACGCCGGTGCACCGGTTTCAGCCCGTCACGCACATCGGGGAGCGAGCGCGACATAATGGTCGACAGGGCATAGGAAAGGTAGCGTTCGCCAAGGGCGTCGGCGAGCCTGGCGTCAATGATCTTACCGGTCTTTGGCGTGGCGCTCATTTCGGTGTTGGCTTGATTATTGTTTTTTCCTTTATACACCACATATAGTATCCGATTGTTGGTTACGGTCAATCGGTCGTATTTATCTTATTAAACTTTTATGGATCGCCCGGTCCATAAGAGCCGGCCAAATTGTTTAATCCTTTGAAAATCTGGCGGCCAGCCTTTGCCGGGCCGGCGGCCCGGGCCGGCCGTGCTGGGCGAAGACGTGCCGCTCAAGGAAATAGCCGGTCAGTTTGAGTCCGTCGGCAACCTCGCTGGAGGCGACGGAACCGTTACCGCCAAGCAAAAATGAAGGCAGGACAAGCAGTGAGTCGCGGTAGGGCTCACCGGCCGAGAGAGATACGGCGCGGCCGCTTTTGGGCGAGACATAGGCCAGTTCGTCATTAAGGCCGGTGGCGGCGCATTCGCCGAGATCCAGGCCGAACCCCACTTCACCCAGCAGGGCCAGTTCCCATTTGACGTATTGAGGGCCCCAGGAATCGCCCTCCTCCATCGCTTCCAACAGTATTAACATACCCTCAAAAATACCCGGATAAGGGTAGCGTTCGGGCAGCGCCGACAGGGCGACGGCGCAGGCCGAGCTCAACCCCGCCAGTTTAAGGGGATGATCGAGCAATCCGGCGGCGAATGAATGTAACAGTTCGCACTTGAATGTTCCCAGGTGCTCGGCCAGCCGGGCCCGCCATTCGGCCTCCACGCGGTTTCCGGGCTGCAGGACGCCGCGCGCCCTTTTCCCCGCCCCGCCCCGCACCAGTCCGGCGTGGACCCCGTGTTCCAGGGTCAGCAGGGTGACAATGACCGAGGTCTCTCCGTGTTTCCTGGCCGAAAGCACAATGGCCTGGTCGTTCCATTCCATCAGGCTGACCTAAATAAAATAAATCATTAACTTACAATGCAGTACAGCGGTTATATTACACACCACTTTACCTGAAAACGGGCCAATAAACGGCTATGGAAACTACTGGGGCAACTGAGCCAGGTCGGCCGGCCCGGCCGGGGTTTGGGCGGCCATTTCGGTGGGGTAAACCAGGGACCAATCGCCGAAGTCGATATTGGCCGCCCAGGCGTCGAATATTCCCGCCCTCCTGACCTTCGAGCGCAAATTCCTTCTCATTTCGGACTTGAATGGCCCGACGACCACTAGGCTAAGTTCGCCGCCATCCATTTTGGACACCACCACCTTGGGCTCCAGGCCTG
>JAZFTA010000250.1:0-3804 GCA_036446415.1 Rhodospirillales bacterium
GACAGGGCCGATTATATCGGCCGTGGCCCTGAGGTCGGAAAACTCCGGCGGGTTCAGGGGGCCTAATGTAGCCAGTGCGGCGAGGACGCCGTCCCTGATGGTGTAAAGGCCGGTTTCATTCGCCGCGATCCCGGCCCTGGCTGGTCCATTGGGGTCCGCCTTCAACTCGACCGTAAGTTCCGCGCCTGAAGGAGTAAGCACGGTTACCGGCCCAACCGAGGAGGCCATGGTTTGACGCTCGATAACCAGGCGGCCTCCCTCGATGCGGGCCTTAAGGCTTTCCTCTTCCAGGTCAGGCTCCTTCATCAGCCAATGGGCAAGACGCCTGAGCAGCTTTCCTTGGGGACCGCCGCCTTCGAACCCGCGGGCCCACAGCCATATGTGATCGCTCATCAACTGCGCGATACGCCCCTTGCCGGCCCGCGCCAAAACAAGCAGCGGGTTTCCTTCGGCGCCGGTCATAAGGGTCAGGCCCGAGACCTGCCTTGCTTCTATCTGGCGCAACCAGCGCCCCCAACCGCCCGTTACCCTGTCGCCCCGGACCAGGGCGGCGGTCACCGGGTGGAGCCGGCCCACCTCGGAGACCTTGGGCGTAAAAGCCTGTTCTATAACGCGGCCGGTCGGCTGAACCGGCATCGAAGACCCCAGAGAAGTCCTGAAAAGACTCCTCGGCCCGGCGAATTCGGGTCCGGACGCCAACAGGATGGCCCCACCATTGAGCAGGTAATCGCCGATGTTTTGTATGTACGACGGCCCCAGCACGTCGCGCACCACATAGCGGTCGAAGATTATGAGGTCGAATTGGGGAAGCTTTTCCCCGAACAGTTCATCGACCGGAAAGGCTATAAGCGAGAGTTCATTCAACGGAACGTAATTCTTCTTTTCCGGCGGACGCAGGATGGTGAAATGAATCAGGTCCACGGAAGGATCGGATTTAAGGAGATTGCGCCAGGTGCGTTCTCCCGGATGGGGCTGTCCGGAAACCAGAAGCACCTTAAGGCGGTCGCGCACACCGTTAATGCTGACCGCGGCGCGATTGTTGATGGATGACAATTCTTCCGGGGAAACCTCCACTTCCATTTCTATCACCACCGGCCCGGCGTGTTCGATCTTGAAGGAAAACTTTAAGCCTCGCCCTACCGGAACAAGCGCGCTTCCTTCCTCGGCGCCGTTCCTCTTGAACCGCACCCGAACCGGCTCGCCAGTCCCTGAGTACTCCTCGATCCGATAAGCGATCTCCACATTCCTCCCGACGACCCCGTAAACGGGGGCCTTTTCGATGACCAGGCGGCGGTCGGTTTCGCCACGCTTGCCGCTTAGCAGCACGTGAAGGGGACCAGGCAAGGCCAGGGCGGCGGAACCCGAGGGAACGTCGTGAACCTGCCCGTCGGTAATCACGATGGCGCCGGCGAAGCGGCGTCTCGGAATATCCGCCAAGGCATTTGAAAGCGCCTCGAACAACATGGTGCCTTCATCGGTATCGCCGAAGCTGGTCTCGCGGACCTCCAGGTTCTTAAATTCCGACAGCCGGGCCCGTACTTCCTCCAGCCCGGCCTGGGTTTTGGCGGCCCTATCGCCAACCTGCTGGCTTTGGGAAGCATCGGTCATGACCAGGACGACGTCAGGCTGGGCCTGGCGCGCCTGGCGCACGCTTTTGGGGTTGAGCAGCGCCAAGGCGAGAACGCCAAGGGCCAGCGCCCTGAACCCGTAGCCCCGGGCGCCGCTGAACCAGGACCAGCCGATCAGGGCCAGTCCGGCCCCACCGAGAACCGCTATAAGCGGCCAGGGCATGAGAGGGGAAAATGCCAGCCCTGCGTTCATCGGCCCAGCCTCTCCATGATCGCTTGAAGGTGGACCTGATCGGACTTGTAGTTTCCGGTCAACATGTACATCACCAGATTGACGCCAAAGCGATAGGCCATCTCGCGCTGTCTCTCGCCGCCCGGCACCACCGCGAACAACGGCCGCTGGGCGCCGTCCACGGCCCAAGCGGCGGCCCAGTCGTTGCCGCCGGCGATTATTCTTGAAACGCCGTCTTTGGCGCTGGATCCGGAACGCTCGACCCACAGCGGACCGCCTGTCCAGCGCCCGGGAAAGCGGTCCAGAAGGTAAAATGACCGGCCCAGGACATGTTCCGGCCATATCGGAGACAGCGGCGGAATATCCAGCTTGGCGGCAAGTCCGCCAAGGTCGCCAAGGCCGGAGGAAGCCGCGCCCACGCCCCTGTCGCGGGTGTCGAACAATATAGTGCCGCCGCCGCGCAGATAGGCGTTTACCCTGGACGCCGCCAGTTCGGAAAGAGCCGGCGGTCGGGATGTCAGCGGCCAGTAAACCAGTGGGAAGAAAACCATATCGTCGGTTTCGGGATCGACGCCCATGGGCTCGCCCAGTTCGGCCGCCGTGCGGCCTTCGACCACGACGCTTAGGCCGGCCAAGCCGGCCCGGCTTATCCCGTCGACCTCCTCATCGCCGGTAATGATATAGGCAAGGCGGGTCTTGAGGCTGGCCGCCATGGCGAAATCGTCGTCACCACCGGCTCCCCCGGCGGCTTCGGCGACGCTTAGCGGCGCCATGACGGCCAATGTTGCCCCGGCCACGGCGCGGACCGGCAAAAGTCCGCGCAAAGACAAGCTAACCGCCAGATCGATCACCACCAGGGCCATGGCCAGCCCCAACAGCCATGCCCTCAAATCCCTCTCGCCGGCTCTGCCGTATGATTTCAAGCCGACCCCCGAAACGTCCTCGGGAATTGAAAGGGCATTCAAGACCGGGATGCTTTTTGAAAGATTCAGCGCCAGCCGGGCCGAGCCATCGCCGTAAAACCCCGGCGGATGGGATGCGTCGACGGGCTGGCCCGCGAATGCATCGGCGGCTATGGCCAAGGCCCCGGCAGGGGGTTTTCCAAGCCTGGCGAAGCCGTTGAGGATCAACAAAGGCTCCATGGGCGGCCCACCCTCTTTGGCCGTAACTCCATGGCTTAGCCCAACGATTCGCTTAAGCATTTCAACGAACAGACCCGATAGTGGCAGGTTGGACCATTCGGCGTTGGCGGTTGTATGGAACAGAACAACCCAGCCGTTTCCTTTTTTCGCCGCCGTCACCAACGGCGTGCCGTCGCTAAGCCGGGCCCACGTCCTGTCCGCTAGGCCGAGAGAGGGCAGGGCCAGAACCTGGCGGCGTATAAGGACATCGGAAAGCGCCTCCAGGCCGTGGAAAGGTCCGTTCCTGTCGAACCCGGCCAATCGCGCCGGCTCGTCCCAGGTCATGGCGCCGCCAAACGACCTCGAGGCGGGGAGCAGCGGAACCGGCAACAAGGGATCCAAATCCAGGGCGCCGGCGCTTTCGGATAAATTGGGACCGGCGAAACGGACCATCACGCCGCCCTTTTCGACCCACCGCAGGACCGTTTCCGTTTCGCCGGCGGCAATCCTGCCGGGATCGGCCATCACCAGAACCGAAATATCCCGTTTCAGCAATTCTTCGGGCGGTCCCCGCCTGATCTCGTTAAAGGGTTCAAGGGCGCGTTCCAGATAAAAGTACCGGCTTAGCAGGGGCAGGTCTCCCTCGGCCCCCTTCCACACAGCCAGACCCACCGGACGCCGCCGCCAGCGCTCGTCGACAAGAATCACCGAGGCGGCGGTTTCCTGGCCCTCGATATCCAGTCTATGAAGACGGTTAAGCAGTTCCGCCGGCAATTCCAGCAAGGCCTCGGCATGTTTTTCACCGGCCTTGAAACTTAATTCCCGGCGCACCAATACCCGGCCTCTTTCGTCCACGGCCCGCACCCACTCAACCATCCGGCCG
>JAZFTA010000251.1:0-10468 GCA_036446415.1 Rhodospirillales bacterium
TGCACTTCAACATCGACAAGATGAAAAAGTGATCCTCTTCGGCTAAAATAGACATAACCGCAAGGACAAAGCCGTGGCGGCACCCGAAGCACCAAAAGAAGAAGAAGTCAAGGAAGATTGGCTGGTAACTTACGCCGACGCCATTACCCTGCTGATGGCCTTCTTCGTGATGCTGCTGACCTTCGCCGAATACGACATACCGGCGTACCAGGAGGCGGCGGCGGCCATCGCCGGGGAAATCAGCAGCGAGGAAGTGCTCAGCCCAACCGAAGTGATGATGACCAACGTTCAGGACATGGTCTACAACATGCAGGCCGACGAAGTCGTCAGCGTTTCAAAGGACGAAAAGGGCATAGTCATCGAGTTGGCCAGTTCCGCCTTCTACAAGCCCGGTTCGGCCGAAATCCGCGACGAGGCCATACCCGTGCTGAAGGAAATTTCGGATATGCTGGTCGACCCCATATACCAAGCCTACAACGTCGAGGTGGAGGGACATACCGACGACGATCCGATCAGCACCCCTTTGTTCCCGTCGAACTGGGAGCTGTCGGCACGGCGGGCCACCCGGGTGGTGCGCTTTTTCGTGGAAGGCGGGATGGAGCCGCTGCGTCTCAAGGCGGCGGGATTCGCCGAAACCCGTCCCAAACTTCCCAACCGGGACGCCAAAGGCGTGCCGATACCGGAAAACCAGGCGGAAAACCGCCGCGTCCTGGTCCGGGTCTATCCCATGTCGATGGATGAGAGGGCTATGCTTTACAGGAAGCTGGGGATCGACGATTACTCCTTGAGAGAACAGCCGGACCACCGATATAAGAAGAAGACGCCCAATGAGGAGGAGCCCATGGAAGGGGAACAGCCCCCGGAACAGGCTCAGGAACAAGGACAGGCTCCGCAACAGGCCCAATAGGCGGGCCAAGAGAATACCTGATACGGTTTAGCCGTTAAAATCAGATATCGATTTCCATCCCCTCGCGGGCCACCAAGGCGCCGTCCCACTCTTCCCTGGCCTCGGCCTCGAGCTTATCCATAAAGGAATCTTCATGGTCCGGTTCATGGTGGAAGATGGCGAGTTTCTTGACATTGGCGGCACGGCAAAGGCGCACCCCCTCGTTCCATGTGGAATGTCCCCAGCCGATCTTCGATGGGAACTCTTCCTCGGTGTAGGTGGCGTCATAGATCACCAGGTCGGAACCCTCGATAAGGCTCAGAATGTTTTGATCGGGCTGGCCCGGCACATGTTCGGTATCGGTGATGTAGCATACCGCCCCGCCGCCATGCTCGATGCGGTATCCGGTGGCCTTGTTGGGATGATTCAGCGGCGTCGTGGATATCTTGACGTCGGGATAAAGCTGGAACTCATCGCCGGCCTCGAAATCATCGAAAGTAAGGTCGGCCTGCATGGCCGACAGCGGTATGGGAAACATCGGGCCTTCCATCTGATTGGACAGGGTCTTTTGTATGCCTTCCTTGTCCATAAGATGTCCGGCCATGATGTGTATCGAGTTTTTCGGATTGTATGCCGGAACGAAGAAGGGAAATCCATTTATGTGATCCCAATGGGTATGGGTGAACAGAAGGTGGGTCTTGTTCACGCCTTCCTTCAGGAACTTCTGTCCCAGGTAGCGGATGCCTGTTCCGGCGTCGAGCACGAACCGGCGGTCATCAACGAAAACCTCGATGCAACTGGTGTTGCCGCCGAATTTGGTGTGATTGGGCGACGGACAGGCGATGGACCCTCTGACCCCCCAGAATTTTATTTTAAACGTCATCTCTCCCCGCAATAAGAGGCCGCGTAACCTGTTTTTAACCGCCGCGTCCCCTTGTCCACACGCGGTAGTGATAAACGATAGGCCGGAAAGTCCATGTCCGCAATATTCTAGTAACTAGTTATGTCCGTCAATGACAACCGTCACACCTCTCCGACCGTGACCAAGGAGCCGATTTCAAGGCCCAGCACGCTGTCCGCCCTGCCCTGGTTTACGGCGATCTCCAACAGACCGTTTGAGTTCTCATAACAGAACGCCTGTCCCGGTGAAACGTCGGAAAAGGTCTCGGCCCGCTTAAGCCATTGTCCGCCGACCCGAATTTCGGCCTCCGGCGCCGCCGATTCGGCGCGGACCCCGGTAATTGCGTTGCCGAAATTGTCGATATAGATGATTTGCTCCAACTCGTCGGGCCAATCCAGCCGGCGAACGGTTGCGATGGGTTTCTCGATGCCGTCCGGACCTTCGCCCATGGCGATCCTCGCCGCGATGGGAGCGAACAGGTCGCGGCCATGGAAGGTGGCCGACAGCCCGTCGGGACGCCAGGATATTTCCCACCACCTGGGCTGTTCAATAGGTTCGCCGGGACAGCGCCGGATAACCATTTCGAAAAGTCCGTTGTCGGGACCGACATACCAGCGCCTGGCGACCCTGAGCACACCGGGCCCCCGCATCCCGCCGACCCCGGGATCGACGACGGCGAGGAACACTGCTTCCTCGGGGAATTCACCCACATAGGCCTCCAACAGGTAGGCGGCGGCCTTGGGGTCGTGGGCCGGGGCGTCGATAAACAGGTCGATGATATTGGCCTCCGGCGCCTCGCGGTAAAGCACCGCCTTTACCTGGCCGCTGTAAGGCATGCCGAAATCGGCAAACAGCACAATAACGGGCTTCATGGAGGTAGCTCTCCTTAGAGCCTGTTGATCATTCAAACGACGGGTCTTAATCGATGGCGTCGCCGCAGGCTTCCAGGGCTTCGCCAATCGGGTCGCCGATAACTGGAATAATTTGCACCACCGCCCCGGTGATCCGGCACGGCGCGGCAACCACCGCGCACCCGGAAATAAAGGCGGCAATCATTACAAAAGAAAGCACAACACGGATGTTCATGGCTTTATCCCCCGCGATCAATATTGTTTTATATCTTCAAAAGTAACCAAGGAAGAGCAATAACTCAATCTTGCGCCTGAGCAATCGTCCGTTTATACGGGGTAAACATGGTTATTGACAAAGAGCCTGAAAAGCAGGCCGAAAACACAAACCCGGATGACGCAACGCTAAAGGATGCGGCCAACCCAACCACGGTGAAGCCGGAAAATCCGCCAAAATCGCTGCTGCACAAACTGGGACACGCCTTCTACATCATTCTCATCATTATGTTTCTCGGCGTCGCCATAAAGATCGGCTGGAGCCTGATGTAGGTTTCAGGCAGGCCGTTCGCCAGACCGCCGGACCGAACGCCAGATCACAAAAGCCCCCAGCCCGAAACTCAGAATGACGGCGTCGAAACGGACGTTTTCCTCGGCAAGCATCAGGGAAAATCCGGTCAGCATGAAAAACAGGCCGAGGGCGATCCCCGAGGAAACCTTCAGCGGATTACGGCTTTTGGTTTCGCCCTTTTCCTCCCCGAGGGCGGGCAGGAAGACGATGACGAAAACCAGGACCGGCAGGATGAAGGACACCGCCCCCCAACTGGTGCCGCCCCGGTTCTTGCGGTCGCCCAGGACGGCGGAAGCAAAGCCGGCGATAACCGGAAAAAAAAATAGAATGTGCTGTTTTCCATGGTTGCGGTCTGGGGCCACGGTCCGGATTTAATTAGAACCTCATTTTATCGGATTGTCCTTACCGGCCAAAGCCAATTCATGATCCCGGCCAAACGAAACTCGGAGCGGCCGCAAGACATCTTCCCTTAACGAAAAACGGCCCCGGATCAGCGGGGCCGTTGGGTCGCGATTTCAATGTAAACTGAAAGGCTTGTCAGGCCGGCTCGGGATGGGGAAGCATGTCGCCCAACTCGGTGGCCGCTTCGCGGACCGCTTTTTCCACCTTGGCGTAGGCCCGGGCCTCAAGCTGGCGCACCCTTTCGCGGCTGATGGAGTACAACTTGCCCAGTTCCTCAAGGGTAACGGGGTCTTCCTTCAGCTTGCGTTCGGTGAAAATGTGGCGCTCACGGTCGTTAAGGGACTTCAGAGCCGTCTTCAACAGGACCTGGCGCACCGACATTTCCTCGTCTTCGGCGCACAGGGATTCCGGACTGGGGCCGTCGTCTATAATGGTGTCCTGGAATTCGACCGTCTCATCGAGTGACAAGGGCGCGTTGAGGGACAGATCGCGTGACGAAATGCGGCGGTTCATGTCGATGACGTCGCTTTCCTTAACGTCCATTTCCCGGGAGATCAGGGCCGCCTGTTCGGGAGTAAGTTCGCCGGAATCGAGTATATTCAGCTTGCCCTTGAACTTGCGCAGGCTGAAGAAAAGTTTCTTCTGGGCCGCCAGGGTGCCCATCTTCACCATCGACCATGACCTTAGTATGTATTCCGTAATGGCGGCGCGAATCCACCACATGGCGTAGGTCGAAAGGCGGAAACCGCGTTCCGGTTCGAACTTCTTGACCGCCTTCATCAGCCCGATAGAGCCTTCCGACACAAGGTCGGCGACGGGCAGCCCATAACCGCGGTGCTTCATGGCGATCTTGGCGACCAGGCGGAGGTGGCTGGTCACCAGCTTATGGGCCGCGTCAACGTCGCCATTATCGCGCCACCTTACCGCCAGTTCGTACTCTTCCTCGGCCTTGAGGATAGGGAATTTCCAAACTTCATGGAAATACCTGGACAGGCCTCCATCCACGGTAACGGCGGGCAAATTCATCTTCGGCATTTAATAGTATCTCCCAGTTATCGCGTCCCGCGTCCAAGGAGCGGGACAAACAACGAAGCAAAAACGCAAAAAGCCTGCGCGGCTTCAAAATAATCCGCGAAAAAAAAAGAAGCAGGGCTCGTACTAGACGGGAGCAATAATGCTTAACATGGCCTATATCCTCCTCATTGAAGCAATACGGCAAACCGGCCCACCCCTTGGTCGGGCCTTGTAAATCTTCCCCGGCCCCATATGGGCGCCGGATCGAGGTAAGTTAACCACAATACATTAGCAGAGTCAAGGGTTTTTGGATAATACCATTACAGTTCAAGTGGTTATATGAAAACACCGGCGCCAGGGAGCGGACCGTCCGGGGGGTTATTCCAGGTTTTCCTTGCCGAAGGGATCCTGGTTGTAGTCATAGCTGAGATCCAGGATCGGCGGCATGTCCAAGGCCTCGCCGTTGGAAATATCGGACTTGCGCTTTTGACGGTACATGGAGCGGATGGCGGCGTAATAGTCGATCGAGGTCTTCTTGATCTGGTCCAACTCGTCCATCAGGCCGGAGTATTCGTCGACGGCGTTAAGCGCCGTGCGGGTCCACATCAGTTCCTCGCGGTCGGTGTTGTCGGTCCAGTTATTGAAGGGGTCCACATAAGCGTCAACCAGCAGCTTGCCGACGCCGTCGCGGGGATTGGAAGGCCCAAACAGCGGCAGAACCAGATATAAGCCCTCGCCCACACCCCAAACCGCCAAGGTCTGGCCGAAGTCCTCGTCGTGTTCGGGGATTTCAAGCCAGCTGTCCGCCAAATCCATTACGCCGGCCACGCCGATCGTCGAATTGACCACGAACCGTTGGGTGGTTTCCCAGGCGCGGCCCGGTTCGCCCTGCAGGATGTCGTTCATCAGGATCACCGGAGCGCTGAGGTTGTCCAGCACGTTGGACACCGCTTCGCGCACCGGGGGCGGCAGAAAGGTCTGGTACATTATGCTTACCGGGCGCAGCACCATGGTGTAAAAAAATTCATTGATCTCGAATATGATCCGGTTCAACGATTCCAACGGATCGTTGTCGCCTTCCTCATCGTTTTCCAAAGCCGCAACCTGCATAGCCGGCGAAGGCTCCAAGGATGAAGCCGAGGCAAAGGAAACGCCGCCAATAAAAGCGGCGGCGAAAGCCACTATCCCCAATATGAGAAACAACTTACGGAAAAACCTAGTCAACAAAAAGCCTCCTCCAACGAACGGCGGCTAAAAAAAGCAAATTTCCGAAGCAATACTAAAGTGAATTACATCGCCTCCGCAATACCGATAAACGCTTTCCTTTAACTTTGCCTTTAACTTTGTATGAAGGATATAGGGGTAATTATGAATGACGGCAAAGGGGTTTTTGAACGAGAGCCCCCCTTTAATTGGCGTTTTTTAGCGGTGGTGGCCTTATGCGGCAAGCATTGTTACATACTAGCATACTGATATTACTGGCCTTTTCCTTACCGGTCCCGGCCTCGGCCGAAAGCGGGAACGAACCCGGACAGGTCGTCGAGAGCTTTCAGGAAAATCTGATTGAGGTCATGAAAAAGGCCGGGGAGCTGGGCGTAAAGGGGCGTTACGAAAGGCTGGCGCCGATTATCGATGCATCCTTTCACCTTCCCCTGATGGCACGAATCACCACTTTGCCTTATTGGAAGAAATCCTCACCCGGCCAGCGCGACCGCCTGATCGCCGCCTTTCGGAGGATGAGCATCTCAACCCTGGCAACACTGTTTGATGGCTATGGAGGGCAGATTTTCAAACCTGGGGACATAAAACCGGGGCCCCAAAAAACGTTGATTGTGGAAACCAGGCTGGTGGACCCTGATAAATCGTTCGTCGACATCGCCTACGTCACCAAGAAAATCAACGACCACTGGCGTATAATCGACGTTATCCTCGACAAGGGCATCAGCGAGTTGACCGTGCGCCGCTCGGAATACCGCCGTTTGTTGAAAACCAAAGGCGTGGAAGGACTTATCGCGGCCTTGAACAATAAGGCCGATCAGCTTATTTCCCAATAGAAGTTCCACTATTTTCCGGGTATTAAGCGTTCATGCTTCACAGGTTGGCGCCTTTTCTTTTTGCATTTCTGATCGCTCTCCCCGCTTCCGGCCAGGAAAAAGTACCCGACGCCGTTATCGAGGACTTCCACATGGAACTGCTCACCGTGATGAAAGCCGCCGAAAGCCTGGGCGTTAAAGGCCGCTACAATTATCTGGAGCCGGCCATGAGCGAGGCTTTCGACCTGCCCCGTATGATTAGGATCGCCACCGGTTCATACTGGAAGAGGACGCCCCCCGAGAAACAAAAACTTCTGCTTGAAGCCTTCAAAAGATTGAGCGTCAGCATCTATGCCGTCCGCTTCGACGGCTGGTCGGGCCAGGCTTTCCAGACGCTGGGCGTCAGGCCGGGGCCAAGGAACACCAAGCTGGTCGAAACCAGGATATTAAGGCCCGGCGATTCCCCGGTCGCCATAACCTACGTCATGAAGGAAAGCGAAGGCCGATGGCGGATCACCGATGTGCTTCTTGACAACTCGATCAGCGAACTGGCGGTGCGGCGCTCGGAATACCGCCGGGTGCTCGGCAGTCACGGCCTGGACGGCCTGATAGCCATGCTCAACCGCAAGGCCAGCGACCTGATGGCTAAATAACCCGCTCTAAATAAAAGGTCAGCCCCCCTCCCCGCCTTCGGTTTTTTCTTCCTCTCCTTCTTGGTGGGCCGGCTTGAAGGTGAACATCGCCCCCAGCCCCAATCCCCACATTATCCATATGATTTCGCGCAAACGGCGTATCACCGCCATCGACACCCCTAATACCGGCGAGCCGGTCATGGCCGAATACAAAAGAAGAAAAGTCCCTTCCTGGACGCCGATGCCGGCCGGAATAAAGAACGCACCGGCCCGCACCAGCTGCGCCGCCGCCTCGATGATCCAGCAATCAGCGAACGACATGGGCCGGCCCAGCAACATCATGGCGTAGTAGATTTCCACCGCCCCCAGCAGCCAGTTGACGAAAGCCAGCCCGATCGCGCCGGCGAAGCGGGTCTTGTAAAGGGTATAGAACCGGACCAGCCTTTCATCCATGTCCTGTATATGATGGAGAACGTCATCGGCTTTTTTGGCGAAACCGAAACGGCTTATCCAGGCACCGGTGATCGACGACACCTTCAGCCGCTGGACCAGGAAGAAAAGGACTATCCCGAAAACCATGGCCGACAACCCGGCGCCGGCGGTCATCTTGAACGATGCCGGCAACTGCCCCGAACCAGCCATCAGGGCGAAACCGCAGGCCAGGAAAATCAGCAGCGACAAAAGGTTTATGGTCTTGGCGAGGATCAGCGAGGCTGTCCCTTCACGGTAACCAACGCCGTAATACCTTTTCAGCAGCACCGCCTTTAGAGGTTCGCCGCCGAAGCCGCCGGCCGGCACCACGTTGTTGAACACCTCGCCCACCATACGCACCTTCCAGGTCCGGTAAGTCCACACGGCGTTAAGCGGAACCTGTATCAGGGCCATCTGCCAGGTGAATGAATCGATCAGGAAGGCAAGAAAGTATATGCCGACGATGACGGCCATGCCCCAGCCCACCGTCTTTACCTGTTCCACCACTTGTGAAAGCTCTATCTCGCCGACCACCAAGGCGAGAAGGACCAGACCCAACAGCAGGAAGATAAGTTTGATAAAATTCATTTAGGGTGCGCGCTCATGCTTGCCCGATCTCATGCCTGATAGTCCCTGGCCCCACTGGCGAACTGGGTTATCCAATAGGCGTGGGCTCCGACGGCGGCGGTCGGCAGCAGAACCCAGGCCCATCCCCAAATAGCCAGGACAAGCACTATGAAACAGAAATCGGCCCGGGTCAGTTCACGAAAAGCGAAAATCAACCACTGTTTCCAGTTGTCCGGGATATCGGGGTCCTCGATCTTCCCGCGGCCGGTGGAATCGAAGCCGCCGCCGGGCCGGGCGGCCAGACGGGCATCCAGCCAAATGGCCACGAAATAATTGATGGTGGCCCCGGCGCCCCCCAACAGGCCAAGCCACAGCCATATGTCGTTGCCGGTCTCGCGGGCCACTCCCAGCCCCAGGGCCGAGAAGAAAAGGGCGTGCCCGACCCAGTCGACGAAAGTGTCGAACTTGTATCCGAATTCGGAACTCTGGTCCTTGTAACGCGCGATCTCGCCGTCGCAGTTGTCGAGCACATAGAACAAGGTGAACAGGGCCGCGCCGGCCATCGTCCAGCCGTATCCGCCCTGGGCCAGGCACCAGCACGCCGCGATCACCGTAATCAGGGAGATGGCGGTAACGTGGTTGGCGCTCAACGGAAGGCGGGCCAGATACGGCGACGTCCTGGCCGACACCTGGCGGATCAGCGGAAACAGGGTCCTGGGCCGCTTGAAGGGATAGCCGGCGTTCATAAACTGGATGTCCGTTCGCCCATTTCCCCGCCGCCCAAGGCCATCAGGGCGGGCAGGACCACCATGGTGCAGGCCAGGGTCAGGGTGATGGCGATGGAGAGCAACACCCCCATGGAGGCGGTTCCGGGATGGCTGGACAGGGCGATCGAGCCGAACGAGCCGATGGTGGTCAGGGCGCTAAGCACCACGGCGCGGGGCGTGCTGGTCATGTATGCGCCGCCCTTGTTGCGCTCCCTGCGCTGGCGCTGGACCAGATGTATGCCGCTGGCCACGCCCAGGCCGAACAGCAACGGCAAAACAATCATGTTGGCGAAGTTGAACGATATGCCCAGCAATACCGAGGCGGCGACGCTCAACAAGGCGGCCAGGACCAGCGGCGCGAAGACCAGCAGAACGTCCCTGACCGAACCCATCAACAAAGCCAGCAGAACGGTTATCAGGCTTACCGCCAGCACCGCCGCTTCCTTGAACGCCCCGATAACCGTGTTGCCGGCCTCCAATATCACTACCGGCGATCCGGTGGCGTTGGGAGCGACGGTCCTTACCGCGGCGACGAAACGGCGCATGGCCTCGCGGTCGCGCATGTCCTCCTTGGCCGATACCTCGATACGGGCCCGGCCGTCGGCTGCGACCTGGCGCTGCTTCAGGCTTTCGGGCAGGTCGTCCAGACCGACCGGCCCGGCCTCAAGGGACAGTTTCAACTCGTCGATCCGGTTGGGAAGGGATTTCAGCAGACGCCTTTCCAATTCCGCCAGGTCCCCGTCCAGCCCCGCGCCCCCGCCCAGGCCAACGCCCAGGCCGCTGAAAGCCTTCAGCAGACGCTCCGCCCCTTGCCTGGTCTTTCCGCCGGCTTTGAAGGCGGCGAGACGTTCCAGCCTTGCCTTAAGGCCGTCCATGGCGGCGCGGCGTTGGCCGGCGTCCGCCGGCTCCAGCCTGGCGGAGGTCAGGGCGGGGGCGAGGAAGATCGCCATTTCCCCGATTATCTCCAGCTTTTCATCCTGGCCGGACGGCACATAGTCGGCCAGCGTCGTTGCTTCGTCCACTTCGTCCAGGGCGTCGATCCTGGCCGCCAGTTCACCGGCCCGGTCCAGGCTTTCGCTGAGCACCGTAATCGAATAAGGACTGGTGCGGCTGTCGGCCATCAGGTCGAAAAAAGTGCTGACCGACTGGGTGGAGCGGTCGCGCAAGTTCATCGGGTCGAAATCGAAATCCGCATTCGGCGCCATCCACGCCGCCCCCAGGCCGAGAATCAGGGCGGCCAATACAACGGCCCTGGCCCGGGCCCGGATAAACCTGAATGGCCGGCCCATGCCATCTCCACTCTTTTTTTCCGCCAAGACCGGGTGGAGCGGGAACAGCGTCAACAAGGCGGGCAGAACCGTGAGGTTGGCGAAAAGGGC
>JAZFTA010000252.1:0-12118 GCA_036446415.1 Rhodospirillales bacterium
TCAGGGGGTTCCTCGCGCACCTTCTCACAGCCACTTTTGACGACAATCCCACGATCCCCCCGCTCGAATGGATTTTGACCCGGGATGCGGTGGCCAGAGCCAGGTTCAGTTTCCCGGAGTTGCTCTCCAGATTATCCGGACCCAGCAGTTCGCGCAGATATACCATTTCACGGCCGACGTTGGGCAGCTCGATGCCGATCACGTTGCGGCCCGGGACCACGGCGACCCGCACCGAAACGGCGCTCATCGACCTTGCGATGTCGTCGGATAGGCCGATCACCCGGCTGGTCTTGGTGCCCGGCGCCGGTTCCAGTTCATAAAGGGTTACGACCGGACCGGGGCGGACCTTCAGAATCTCGCCGCGAACGCCGAAGTCATCCAAAACCGATTCCAGGATACGCGACGTTTCCTGCAGGGCGTCATGGTTGACGTCAAGGGCGGCGGAGCTTTCAGGACAAGCCTCCAGAAGCTCTAGCGGCGGCGGCTTGTATTCTCCTTCCGATGAAAGGTCCAGTGTAGCTTGACGCGACTTATTGGCTTTGCGACGGGGCTTGGGCTTGGCGGATCTTGAGGCCACCAGTCCGTGCCGCCTGGAACGATCAGGGATGCCGGCTGTTCCTGTGCCGATATCGCCGCCGGGATCGTCAAGCACCGGCTCGGCCCACTCCAGGATCGCCGGCTGGTTTATAAGTTTTTCGGCACACCATTTCCATACCCGGCCCATAAATTCAGCTCCACGCTTCGATAACTTTGCGCCTTCGCTCCACTCCCGCCAGCTCAGCCCCAGGGCCGGGATCATGGCCGCGGTCCCCAATGCGGCGGCCATGGACGGCGCCGCCCAGGACGGCAGGGTAAGATGAATTGCCTGGGCCAATCCGCCGATGCGTTCATACAGCACGGAACCGACGACGCCGCCCAGTCCCGTCATCAGCGGCCAGGACCGGGGGGTGGCCATGGCGCTCATGCCAAGGGCCAGCAGGATCATCGCGGCGGCCAGCAATATGAGCCGCCCCCAGGGCAGTGTCACCCGGCCCAGGCGAAACAGCTTAAATCCCCATGCCGCCAACAACAAAGCCGGCAGGCAGCCCGCCAACCCGAATCCCTGCAACAGGATGTCGGCGGCATGGGCGCCCTGAATGCCCAGCAGGTTTTGAACTTCACCTTGGGTTGCGTTGTTGAGCGAGGGGTCGGACGGGAAATAGCTGAACAAAGCCAGGAAAAGGGCGCCGCTAGCGGCAAAAAAGCAGATTCCAGCGGCTTGCGAGAAACGCCGCCGCAGCAGTTCCGCGGCGCCGCTCGGCAGTATGTTGCCGGAGCCGGTAGTGATGCTTCGAGCCATGCCTTAAGTTCTACGTCATCCTGCTTTACAAGACCTTAACGCGGGACTGTGGCATGACGGATTCTGGAGGCTGGCGGACGCAGCCTTGGGCGCACAAAATATATGCGAAATGGGGATGGATGATGAAAAAATAGGCACAACCGCCCGGTGATTGCCCGGGCGGGTGTGCCGGTTTGCCGTTTCGAAGGCGGAACGGGGAGGGGCGGACCGCCTCCCCGTTTCTCTATAAAGTGAGCCCCCCTACTGGACGGTTTCGCCGTGCAGGTTGATGTCGAGGCCTTCGATCTCGACTTCCTCGTCAACCCTAAGGCCCATCACCGCGCCGATGATCTTGAGCAGGACAAAGGTCGCGACCCCGCTGTAGACGATGGTGGCGGCGATGCCCTCGATCTGAATGATGAGCTGGGCCGAATTGCCCTCAAGCATCCCCGGGGTGCCGCCGATGGCCTCGACGGCGAAGACCCCGGTGAGAAACGCACCGACCACGCCGCCGATGCCGTGGACGCCGAAGCAGTCCAGGGAATCGTCGTAACCAATCTTGTTTTTGAGAATGGTGACTCCCCAGAAACAGATCGTCCCCGCGGCGAGGCCGATGACGAGGGCTCCCTTGGGATCGACGTAACCAGAGGCCGGGGTGATGGCGACCAGACCGGCGACGGCGCCCGACACGACGCCGAGCACGCTGGGCTTGCCGCGGAACATCCATTCGGCGAACATCCAGGCCAGCGCGGCGGTGGCGGCGGCGATCTGGGTCACCGCCATCGCCATGCCGGCGGCCCCGTCGGCGGCCACGGCCGAGCCGGCGTTGAAGCCGAACCAGCCAACCCACAACAACGACGCCCCGACGATGCTCAGGGTCAGATTATGGGGCGCCATGTTCTCGGTGCCGTAGCTTTTGCGCTTGCCGAGCACCATGGCGGTGACCAGGCCGGCGATGCCGGCGTTGGTGTGGACCACCGTGCCGCCGGCGAAATCCAGGACCCCGGCCTCTCCGAGGAAGCCTCCGCCCCACACCCAGTGGGTAATCGGCGCATAGACGATCAACATCCATAATCCCAGGAAGACGAGCATCGAGGAAAACTTCATGCGGTCGGCGAAAGCGCCGGTGATCAGTGCCGGGGTGATGATGGCGAACGTCATCTGGAAGGTCATGAACACGGATTCAGGTATAGTTCCGGAAAGGGAATCCTTGGTCAAGCCGGCCAGGAACGCCTGGTCAAGGCCGCCGACCCAGGCGTTAAGCGCCCCGCCGTCGGTAAAGGCCAGGGAATAGCCGGCGATCATCCATAAAACAGTCATCAAACAGGCGACTGAGAAGTTCTGCATGACCATCGCCAGCACGTTTTTCTTGCGGACCATGCCACCGTAAAACAAGGCCAGGCCGGGGATCGTCATCAACAGCACCAGCGCCGTCGAGGTCAGCATCCATGCGGTGTCGCCGCTATCCAGCTTGGCCTCCTCGGCCAGGGCGCCGGTGGCGCTGATAAGCAGCCCCATCCCGGCCAGTAGGGCGGGAAGGGCTAAATTCTTGATTGTACGCATGCTTTTTTTCCTCCTACAGAGCGTCGCTATTGGTTTCGCCGGTGCGGATGCGGACCGCCGATACGATGTCGTTGACGAAAATCTTGCCGTCGCCGATCTTGCCGGTTTGAGCCGATTCACGGATCGCCTCGACGATGCCTTCAACCATATCGTCGGTGGCGACAACCTCGATTTTTACCTTGGGGATAAAGCTCACTTCATACTCGGCCCCGCGGTAGATTTCGGTCTGCCCCTTTTGCCGGCCGAAACCCTTGACTTCACTGACCGTCATGCCCTGGATGCCCAGTTGCATCAGGGCTTGGTGAACGTCATCGAATTTAAAAGGCTTGATGATGGCTATTATTTGCTTCATGTCGCCGGTTCCTTCCGTTCCACTTCTTCCTTTAATGCGCCGCCTGACGGTCTTCCGCCGGCCTCGCCGTTAATTTTTTGGGTGGGGGTGATCCCGCCACGGAGGCTATATCTCAAGAACCGTGCCAACCGGGGTTGCGGGGGGAAAAGAACGTAATATCAAGATGATACAAGCCAAACAGGGGAATCCGGATAAGCCGGGACGAAGGCTAAAATGCCTAATATTTAGGCATAAAATAATTATGGCTAAATATTAGGCATAAAAAGAGGGGGACCATCCCCCAGCCTGCGAGGCGCCTGGTGGGGTTTGCCTTTGGGCTTATTCGTCGGTGTCAAGCTGTCTCGCCTCGTCGGCCAGCATTATGGGGATGCCGTCGCGGATGGGATAGGCAAGCCCGGCCTGTTCGCTGATCAGTTCCTGGGCTTCGCGGTCATAGCGAAGCGGCCCCTTGGTCAAGGGGCAGACCAGGATTTCAAGCAATTTGGGGTCTACGTTGCGTTGGTTCATTGTGGCTTATCTCCCTTCCGGGGCGGTAATTGAAGCCTCTAAACGCTAACCGTGAAAACCGGTCCGATCAACACCATTTCACCAACCGGCGTTCAAAGTTCCACGATACTTGGTTTATGACCGCAAGATGCGATGAATGCCAGCAGGTCCTGGGGCGTGATCTGGGTGGTTTTGGTGTTGACCAGCGGATGATAGTTCAAAAGCTCCATTCCCATCATTTGTTTGTCCAGCACGACGTTAACCTTGATTTGGGGATCATTGATCAGGGCGAACGGCGTCACTGCCCCGGGATCGACGCCCAATGCCTCCGCCAGCAGTTCCGGCTTGCCGAAGGAGAGGTGGTTGGAGCCGATCCTCCCCCTCAAATCCTTCATGTCTATGGGCCGGTCCTCCAGTGTCACCACCAGCCACAGCACCCCCTTCTTGTCCTTGAGAAACAGGTTCTTGCAGTGCCCGCCATTCAGGTCGCCGCGCCTGGCCTTGCTGTCCTCCACGGTGAACAGGGGCGGGTGGTCATGAGTGGTGGTAGTGACGCCAAGCTCGTCAAGTCGCTTGAACAGGTCCTCGGGTGTCGCGGCCATGGCGCGGATATTAGCAGGGATGGGAAAAATAGTCATAGTCCGGGCCGCTCGTGCATATAACTGGAATGCGTAATTAGAATGAGGTTTGCAAACTTCGGGGCAAGGCGTATCATCCGCGCGGGGGCCGTACCCGGCGCCTCGAAGCGGGCGTAGCTCAGGGGTAGAGCGCAACCTTGCCAAGGTTGAAGTCGTGGGTTCAAATCCCATCGCCCGCTCCAATTCTCGCCCTGATTTCAAGGGCTTCACAAGAATCATTTTTTAGTTCCATGCGCATTTCAAGGTGCATGCCCACCTCCGGGCAGAAAAAGTGGCAAAGAAACTCTGGATAAGAAGCTGAAAGAGTTTGGCAAACGTCCGCTTTCATGGGTTAAACGGACATTCAGGGGGATGAGGACAGGATTTTACCGATAGCGGAGCCCCCTAACAGCACCTGTAGCGCCGCGCCCGGCTGTCCTGGACACGTTAAGCGGCTCAAGGGTGGTTTGGGTAGCAGGCCCCCCCTTTTTCCTCTGAGGACGGCATAAATTATAAGCCGGAAAAACTCCTTTTTGGCTGTTTCGTTTGTCCTGTTTAGGGCGCAGCCGCACCGCCGCCGCCGTCTCCGATCAGGGAAAACGGCGCCCAGAAAATGGGATGGGCGTAAGAGAAAACCGCCTTGCCCGATTTGCCTTCGACGTAACCGAGGCCGTCGATGAGGGCGGTCATCGACCGGCGCAAAGCCTCGGCGCGGGTCAGCGCGGGATCTTTCGCCTGGCGGCGGAATAGGTCGGTGGTCAGCGTTTTGGCCGACGTGGTTTCGACCGGCCAGTTGCTCACTAACAGCGCCCGGGTGCCGGCATAGAAGAAGGCGCGTCCCAAACCGGTGACCGCCTCGGCGCCGGCGCCGTTGCCGGTACCGGTGTTGCACGCCGAAAGGATCACCCAGTCGGCGTCCAGCCTAAGTCCGAGAATCTCATCCAGGGTCAACAGTCCGTCGTCGTCGCCGCCGGAAACCTCCGGCGCGCTCAACGCCAAGGCCGGCTGGGTCAGCCCGTTGAGGTCCCCCGGAACCAGCCCGTGGGTGGCGAAGGCCAGCACCTTGTATCGGGAAAGGTCGGTCGATTTGACCATCCCCTCGCTGGCCTTCTCGCCTAGGAACACGTCACGGCTGAGGTCGGCGCTGAGCGCCAGGGCGATGGATATGATCTCTTCCGAGGTGTCGGGAAGGCGCGGCAGTTGGCCGATTCCGGCGTCGTCCAGCCCCACCGTATCGGGCGCCGCCCTCAAACGAACCGGCAGGCCCCGGGTCGTGGGGCCACGGTTGGTCAGCGCCGCCGTTCGCGTGGTTTGGTCCTTTTGCCGCCTCGCCTCGGCGGCCATGGCGACGTTGAAATAGGGATCGCCGAAACCGGCGAACGGCTTGCGCCGGTCCGATCCCGGGGGTAGGTCGCGCAGGGTCTTCAGCGAGGCGACGGACGGCAGCACCGTCACCGCGTGGGTGCGGGCCAGCCACGGGACGCCGCGGTGGTTGGCGAACATGGGCTGGCCCTCGCCAGCCGGTTTCAGGGCGGCCGGTCCGGTCGGCAGAACCGACAGAGGCAGATACCCCAGCGGGCCGTGCGCCACCACCAGCAGACTGTTCGCGCTCTTCCAGCCCGATTCCACCGGAGCCAGGATTTGTTGGTACAGATCGTACGCCGTGGCGACGTCGAAATCGGGGATGTCGTTGAGGGAATAGACGTTGGGATCCAGCGACGAACGCAACAGCCCGACATAGTCGGCCAAGTCCTCGCCGCCGATGGGGGCCGCCACGAAGGCCGTTTTCCCCTGCCTGGGCACTGCCCACACATAGGTCCTCTTGCGTCCGACGTAGATGGAGATCAGCGCTTCGCCCGGCCTCAACACGGAACGCGCCATGTCGATGGTTCCCGGCTTGGGATTGATCAACTCGGCGTATTCTGGAAAGCGGGCCTCGATCTCCTCCATCAGCGTCGTCCGGGCGCCGCTCAGCTGGTTGATGCCGGTTTTCAGGGATTGAACCGCCGCCGCGTCCTGCTGGTCGGTCGGGCTGGCCAGTACGTTGGCGAGCAGGGCATAAAGAGACGCGATTTGTTTTTTCGCGTCCTGTTCGCGGCGCGCGATATCGGCGAGTTCCGGATTACCCGCCGTCGCCCGGGCCCCGGAGGCGGCCACCGCCTTCTGCACCGAACGGCCGCGCGCCACATCGGCGATGGTGAAGGCCTCGGCCGCGGCGTCGATGCCAAAATCCCGCTCGACCCCGGTGCCGCGGATGTCGGCAAGCAGGTCGATGTAGGATTCCAGGATCATACCGGTCCTCTGTTCGCGGAAGGATTCGGTCATGTCCTCGTCGTCGAAGCCGCGCGATCGGGAAAGCAGGACCGGAACCGCCGCGCGGAACCCTGCCAACGCCGCCTTCTTGTCGCCGCCGTGGGCCTGGGCCATGGCTAACAGGGCGCCCCATCCGGCGGTCTTGGCGTGCTTTTCTCCGAGCTTTCTCCGGGTGCGTTCGAAGGAGGCAGTGAGCATCTTCATGGCCTCCGCGGTGCGTCCCGTCTTGAACAGGGCGATCGCCGAGGCCTGGTGGCGCAGGAACATCTTGGCGAAAAGCCTCGAATTGCCCTTCATGTCGGCGCGGGTTTCCTCGAATTGCGCCACCGCCCCTTTCCAGTCCTCCTGGGCGGCGAGGACATCGATCAGGAACCGCTGGACCCGGCCCAGGCTGGGGGTTCCCCTTCGGGTGCCGGACTTCTCGAAAATATCGATGGCCTCCCGGCTCAGCTTTTCGGCCTCGGTGTAGCGCCCCTGCGACAGGAGGATGCCCGCCAGTTGGCGCGCCACGTCGGCGGTGGTCGCGTTGTTGCGGCCGATGCCGGCCAACGCCTCGAGAAGCGCCTCGCGGGCGACGACCTCGGCCTCGACCAGGCGGCCCTGTTTTTTCAGGCTCCCCGCCAGTTGCTTTTTCCTGGACGGCAGGAACGAGGGATTTTTGGCGGTTCTGCCCCCCTTCTCGAACGCCTCGATCACCTGGCGCATCGCCGCTTCCGCCTTGCGATGGCGGCCCTGGGCGTTGAAGAACTCGTAATCCAGGCGCGCCGAACCGATCTTCAGCGCTTGAGGTCCCCCCCCCTTCCCTTTCGCGGCCTGGCGGGCGATGAAGTTCCTGCCGCGTTTCCAGGTCCGTTTCGCCTTCTTCATGTTGCCGGCCCGGGCGTAGTATTTGACGAGAACCTGGAAGGAGCCCGGAGAGGGCCTCTCCCTGAGTGAAAGATTCATGTACTTGATGGCGTTCAGCGGATTGCCGTCGGTCGATTCGACAAAGGCGAGTCTCTGATAAACCTTTGCCTTGAAGCGGGCTCCGGCGGTGGCGCTGTTCAGATATTTTCCCGCCTCGCGAAGGTCTTTCAGGGCCTGCCCGGATCGCCCGAGCTGGCGGGCCGACTCGCCGCGCCTGAAATAGAACCTGAGAAGCGCCGTTGCGTCGCCGCCCTCGGGCGGCGTGGCGTCGGCCCGGATCTCGCGAGTTTCCGTGGCCCCGGTTTTGGCCTGCTTCTGTTGATCGAGGATCGCCGTGATGTCGTCTATGGTGCGCGGCGGCGGGGTGAAGGAGGTGTCCTTGAAGGTGGTGGTGACCTTCTTCGCCGATTCCAGCGACAGCTCCGGCGGCGCGCCGGGATCGGTCTGGCAGGCGGCCACGGCCAACAAACCGGCGGACAAGCCGGCGAACAGGGCAGTGGAACGCGTCGGGTTGATTGGCATCGGCATGTCGCTCCTTCCTCTTCCCCTTCAAGGGGAGGTTTTCATAGAAGATCGGCGAGCAGGGCCCTGGCCTGGCTGGAGCAGCCCTTGTCGGCCATCCACGCCGCCCGGTGGGCGTCGGAGGGAAGGCCGGCCGGGACCACGTGGACGATAAGCTTCGCCGCCGACGCCTTTCCTGAAATCCGCGCCAGATACTGGCCGCCGTCGCGGACCTCGATACCCTCGGGCCAGGCGGCCCGGTCGTCGCCGGCCGACCATTTCCGGGAGGCCTTGCCGCCGCCGCCCAGGGCCTTGATGGTGATGGTCGCGGCCTTGTCTTTCCCGGCCCGCCACAGGGAAGGCTTTTCCCCGGCCTTGACGCAATGGTTCCCCGACCGGGCGACGTTGACGTCCCAGGGTCCGGGGGGGATGCGGGACTTCTTGGCGCGCATCACGCCCAGCGACGAGGTCGATGCCGAACCGCCGCCGACCAGCTTCGAAAGCGAGGCGGTCAGGCCGCCGCCGCCGGAACCCTTGCCGCCGCCGGGGGGCCCCGAGAAGGGCCCCTTGAGCTTGACCACCGTGCCGTCCTCGGAGATCGCGGTGAGGTGGGTTCCCTCGGCCAGGGTAAGGATCTTGGAGGAATCGACGATCTGGCCCGGGGTCAGGTCCGGGGCCGACGAATCGACGATCACCAGTTGGCCGGCGAACGCCCCGTCCGGGATGGCGGTCAGCAGGAAAACGAAAAACAAGGCAACGGCGAAACGCATGGTTCTGTCTCCCTGGGCATTATAATAACCGAAGCCGCCCGCCGCCACTATGAAGTGCCTCACATAAGAGCCCGGACGGGCTCTGAGGAACAGACGACGGGATGGGTTGGGTTACCGGTCATTTGTCCTTCAATACAATGGTGACGCCGCTCTCTCCGGCGGCCAGCCGCCCGGCATGCAGGGCGGCCAGCGGATCGTCCGGGTTTTCCGCCGCCAACCGTTCGAAGGCGGACCGGGCGCCGGGATCGCCTTGGCGCAGCAAATGGTAAGCCGCGTGGTAGGCGGCCATGGCCGGCGACGAGGCCTCGTCCTCGGATAAAGGCTCGAAGGTTTCCACGCCCTGGGTCTTTCCTTTCAGCACCAACTCGCCGATGGGCCTGAAGTTTACATCTTTGCAACGCGAGGCGGTGAGACCGCTGATGCAGACGTTGGTGCCCAGGTGCTTGTTAACGCTTTCCAAGCGGGCCGCTGTATTCACCATGTCGCCGTGGGCCGTGTAGTCGAAGAAATTCTCGCCGCCGAAGTTGCCGACGGTGGCCGGTCCGGTGTTGACGCCGATGCGGGTCTTGCCGAAGTCCACACCCTCGGCCTTGCGCTCGGCGGCAAAGCTCCGCGCAAAGGCATCCAGGTCCAGGGCGCAACGGACGGCCCGGGCCGGATGGTCGGGCTGATCGGCCGGGGCCCCGAAAAAAATGACCACCGCGTCGCCGACGATCTTGTCGATGGTGCCGCCGTGCCTGAAGGCGATGGCGCACATGCCGTCGAGATAGGCGTTGAGCAGGGGCAGGATTTCCGACGGCTCGGACTTCTCGATCAGCGAGGTGAAACCGGCGATGTCGGTGAAGATGTAGGTCAGCTCCCGCCTTTCGCCGCCGAGTTCGAGGCGCGACGGATGGTTGACCAGATCGTCCACCACCGCCGGCGAGATGTAGCGCGAGAAGGCCTGGCGGATAAACCGCTTCTGGCGGCGCTCCTCGTGTCCGAGGTAGGCGCTCGCCACCCCGCTGGAAACGGCGAAGGCCAGCGACGGGGAAATCAGCGGCAACATCCAGCCGGCGGTCATGAACAGGGCGAAGCCGCCGATCCACAATACCGCCAGGACTACGGCGAAGGCGGCGGCCTTGGCCGGAACCGGGATGCCGGTCCCGGCCAGGATCAGGCCGAACAGCGCCAGCGCCGCCGCCAGCCCCGCCTCGGCCCCCAACCCCAACCCCGGCGGCCGGCGGCCGTCCAGCAACTGGGCCAGCGCATGGGCGAAGATGAAGATCCCGGACACGGTTCCGTCCTCCATCGGGGTGCGGAACCGGTCGCTGTGGGGCAGGTCGGACCCGATCAGCACGATCTTGCCGGCCAACCATGGTTTGGGCAGGAATTTCACGGTATGGGCCGGAAACGACTTGAAGGGCGGAGAACCGCCCTCGGCGCCGGGGCGGTAGGCGAGGCGGCGGACGGACCGGAAAGGAACGTCGGCGCCCAGCGCCTCGGCCAGCGTCGACGCGAAATCCTTGATCCGGCCGCCGCTCTGGAAATGGTAAGAAAAAATCCGGCGGACCACGCCGTCCGATGGACTGAAATACAGGTTTACCCGTCCCTTGGCTATCCCCTCTAGATAGGCGCCAAGAAAGCCCGCTTGCCGTTCGGTAAGTTGATCGCCGCTGTCCGCCCAGGCGGCGACGACGGGTATCTTCATGTTCCTCAACACGGCGCGCAGTTCCCCGTCATTTTCGGGATCCGTCGGCTGATCGAACAGGATGTCGAGGCCGATGGCGCGGACCCCGCCGTCCTCCAGCGTCCTCAGCACTCCGGCCAGGAAATGGCGGTCCAGCGGCGAACGGTAGGGCAGGGTGGCCAGGGTGTCCTCGGTGACCGTGACGACGATAATGTCGGGGTGGGGCGGCTCGGGCGCCGACAAGGTGGCGAGGCGAAGGTCGGCGATCCGGTTCTCGATGGCGCCGACAAAGGGGAACAGGCGGGGCAGGACGGCGCCGAGAAGCGCCGACAGGGCGACGATCACCGCCATCGGGAGGATTTTCCGTAGGGAAAGCGAGCCCATTATCCCCCCACCACGCCGATCACCCCCCCCTTCCCCAGCATCCGGCGCACCAGCGGCACGGTGACCTTGCGGCGTTCGGCCTTCAAAGCCTCAAGCACGGCTCTTCCAAGCTCGTCAGGTTCTAATACCAACGATCCTTGGTATAAGCTCACGAGGACATCGGGATCAGTAATCCGTTCGGGCAATGTATTCGACATCAGAGGCTCTCACGTCCGGCGGTTCGTCCATGACGGTACACTACACCGCGCCGGCCCAAAGAAAAACCGCCGCCGGAGCGGCGGCCATCCATAACGGCGGCCACCCCTCTTGGGGCGGGTCTTGCTAGCCGAAGGCGCCGCGGATGGAGATGCCGATCAGGACGATCACATAGATCACCGCCGCCAGGCCGAGGAAGAAAAATATGTTGGCGGCGGTGCGCAACGGGTATCTGCCGCGCTCACGGGCCCGGCGATCGGCGCTACGCCTGCTTTCCCCGCCGACCACGGTCAGGTAATAACGCCGGCCTGGAACCGGAATGGAAAAGCGGATGTTTATGGGCGGGCTTTTCCACGACGGGTCCATGGCGGCCTGATGAATGGCTTCCTTCTGTTCAGAGGAGAGGGTGTCGATAACCCATTCCGGCAGCCGCGCGAACAACCAGTCGGCCTGCAAAGCCCTGGTCGGCTCTTCCTCTGTGGAAGGGTCTTGAGGGCCTTGCTCACGGGTAGGATCTTCCAGGGCGGCCGATTCGGTTTTAGTCAAGGATCTGTCCTTTTGTGTGTTGACAGTTTAAACGAACAAAAACATGGATTCATAGGTTCTCTTTCGGCCTTTTTGGGGAGAGAAGCAGGAAAGCGGGGGGCCGGCTTATGCTAACGGCGCTTTGTTATTTTTACGTAATGAGTTAGCCTTTTTTTAAGGGGCTGAGTTAATCCAACCTTTTGGGGGAGGAATCCATGCAGCACTATGAAAAGCTGCGGAAAAAAAAGGCGCTGTTCGGCAAGATGGCGGCCATGTCGCGGCGCCAAAAAAAAGGAAAACAAGACAAGGCGGAAACGCTTTTCATCGGACATTATTTCGATAATGTCCCGACCGCTGACATCATAGAGAAAAACCCGGAAACCTTATTGGCAATTGCCCGCGGACACCTGGAATTCGGCCGCTCCCGCCTTAGGGGCCGGCCCAAAGTCCGCGTCTTCAATCCCACGTTCAAAGAGCACGGTTGGGATTCAGACCACACGGTAATCGAAATCGTCAACG
>JAZFTA010000253.1:0-2269 GCA_036446415.1 Rhodospirillales bacterium
TCCGGCAAAATCCGCGCCGCGGTCGCCAAGGCGCTGGACGGAGAACCGGCCTTGGTCGATATATTCATGGGGGCCAGCAACCTTCCAACCATCGGCTTCGTATTGCCGGTTTTCGGCATTCAGGACGATAGCGAAGGCGCCCAGGGCATAGGCGTGGTCATCGGCATGCGGGTTGTCGGCAGGGAGCTCTTCGACCGTCTGAAACAACCGGGAGAAACCTCCGAAACATCGGAAACCTATCTTGTCCGGGCAAAGGGTGGGACGGTTGAATACCTTTCTCCGCTGGCTGACGGCACACTGCCCCTGAAGCGCAGCATGGCCGCCGACACCCCGGACCTGGCGGCCGCGTACGCCATTGAAAAACCGGGCGGTTTCGCCATCAAAATGGACTATGGGGGCGAAGAGGTGCTGGTAACCTCAAGGTCGCTGGGCGACCTGCCGTGGATTCTGGCCCGCAAGGTTTCAAGGGCCGAGGCCCTGTCCGGGACCGAAACCCGGCTTAAGACCATCCTCACCGTTTTCGTACTGATCATTATCGGCGTCACCGTAGCCATTATCGCCGTCTGGCGGCACGGCAGTTCCCTGCGCGCCACGCAAGCCGCCGAAAGATCGCGCATCGCCGCCGAACGGTTCGAAAACATGTCCAAGTTCATGAACCTGGTTACCAACAGCCAGCCCACCAGGATATTCGCGGTTACCGGCGATACGAAGTTCACATTCGCCAACGAACCGGCCGCCGAGGGAACGAGCATCTCCCGCGAGGACATGATCGGCAAGACCATGGCCAGTGTCATCGGCCCGGTAAAGGCCCAAAAATACGCCGACATCAACCGCGAAATCCTCGCCCGCTTCGCCCTTAGCGACGACACCATCACCGAACGTGAATCGCATATCCATACATTCGGCGAGGAGTCCGAAGAGAATTTCCAGGTCGTCAAATCGGACCACATCCCATTGCGCGGTGACAGGGACTATCCGCCTGGGGTTCTGATGATACTGGACGACATAACCGAACTCACCACGGAGCGAAGGCGCAGCGAAAAGATGCTGAACCAGTTGATCAACACCCTGGTCAGCGTGGTTGACAGGCGCGATCCCTTCTCGGCGCACCATTCAACCCGGGTCGCCGAAGTCGCCAATAACATCGCCAAGGAAATGAACCTTTCCGAACTGGAGGTCAAGACCGTAGACATCGCCGGAAACCTGATGAACCTGGGCAAGATATTTATCCCGCCTGAACTCCTTACCAAAACGGATGAACTTACGCTCGAAGAAAGAAAGCTGGTTGGCAACAGCTACCTTGTAAGCGTCGATCTTATGCAGGGCGTTGATTTCGAAGGGTCCGTGGTGGAAACCATACGCCAGATGGGCGAAACTTGGGATGGAACCGGACCGCTTGGACTTAAGGAAGATGAGGGTCTGGCCACGGCGCGCATCCTCAATGTCGCCAACGCGTTTGTCGGCATGATCAGCCCCCGCGCCTATCGCGGCGCCCTGACCTTCGACAAGGTAAGCAACATCCTGCTTGAGCAATCCAAGTCGAGATTCGACCGCAAGCCTGTTTCAGCCCTGATCAATTTCCTGGAAAACCGAGGCGGGATCGAGAAATGGGCCTACTTCCGCGATGCCCCGGAAGAGGAGGCGGTCCAAGAGTAACAAGGCCATGGTCGAAGCGTAATCTGGATCGATCCGGAATATTAATCTGATCATTCGGTGATTGTAACTTTCAACACCCTCGACCGGAAACCAAGAATGGCCAGAAAAACACTCCGGCGCCGTATCAAGGCCAAAAAAAACAGCCAAAAAAAACGCCCCTCCCCGGGAGCCAATAAAGCCCGGGCAAAAACCACGCTTCGCGGCGCCTGGGAAAAGGCTGTATCCCTCCATCAACGGGGGCTCCTGTCCGAAGCCGAGAAGATTTATCTAAGGATTCTTATTTCGCAGTCCAACAACGATACCCTGCTTGGCAACCTGGGGGCGGCGCTGAGAGGGCAGGGAAAGCTGGATGACGCTATCGTCTGTTATCAACGCGCCCTGACGATCAATCCCGACAGTCCTCAAATTCACAACAATCTCGGTAATGCCCTTAGAGATAAGGGGAACTTGAAGAAGGCCGCTGCATGTTATCGGCATGCGATCGAACATGACCCTGAATTTACCGAAGCAATATTCAATCTTGCGGTCGCACTAAAAGATCTTGGAAATCTGAAACCAGCCAGAACTTACTTCCGTGAAGCCCTGGATTTGAACCCACAATACCTTGAAGCGT
>JAZFTA010000254.1:0-2032 GCA_036446415.1 Rhodospirillales bacterium
GCCGGACTGCACACCGGGAATATATCCTCGGCCATAAGTTTTACAGTTTTGAGATCCGGCCATTCCCCGCGTCCATATCGAACGGCGATATCCACGCCGTCACGAACGAAGTCAACCAGCTCTAGAGTGGTGCTCAACCGAATGTCGATATCAGGGTTAGCGGCCGTGAAACGCCCCAGGCGTGGCACCAACCACTTGGCGGCGAAGGAAGGCAGCACACTCACCGTCAAAATACCCGTCGACTCGACTGATTGCAGCCGCTCAAGCGCCCCGGCTATTAAATCCAGCGCTTCGCTCACCGGCACCAACATGGTCTGGCCTTCATCGGTCAGGAGCAATCCCCGGTTGATGCGCCTAAACAAGGATAGGCCGAGCCGTTCCTCCAACGATTTTATCTGGTGACTCACCGCCGCCTGGGTGACGTTCAACTCACCGGCGGCCCGGGTGAAACTCAAATGGCGGGCCGCCGCCTCGAAGACCCTGAGGGCGTTGAGCGGCGGCAGACGGCGGACCATGAACACATCCTGATGCTATATTATGATAAGTTTTTCTAATGCATTATATGAATTAGTATCGTTTGTCGTCAATTCCCCAAGAGCCTAATATTTACAAGGTTAATCACAGCAGAAGTGAATGGTACAGCACCTTATAGGAGGATGGATCGATGAATGAATACATAAGTAAAATTTATTTCTCGCCTGAGTTCGAACAAACTTCTTACAAGTCCGCCGCACCAACCCTGTTCGCGGCCATTTCCGGCCTGATCCTCAGGACCGCCGATACCCTATACGAATGGCAGGCCCGGGCCGCCCAGCGCCGCCGCCTCATGGAACTGGACGACCGCATGCTAGGCGACATCGGCATCAGTAGGACTGAAGCTTGGGAAGAATGGGAAAAACCCTTCTGGCGGTCCTGACCGCCCTTTCATGCTAATTACGCATGGCCGTTGCCGAGCAATCCCTGTTTGCCTTTACCCCCGCCATACAGGCCACTAGGGTTGTCCGCCCCCAAGGAAAGAACCATGATCCACCGATGAAAGATTTCCTGCTTTACGCCGTGACGGTGATGATCTGGGGTTCCTCGTGGCTGGCCATCAAATACCAGCTTGGCGTGGTTGCGCCCGGGATTTCCCTGCTCTACCGCATCGCCCTGGCGGCGGCGATGCTTGTCGCCTTCTGCCTGATGACGCGGCGCAACCTGAGATTCACTGTCAAGGAACACGGATTTATTGCACTACAGGGTTTGTTCCTTTTTTCCACCAACTATTTCCTGATCTACCTCGGTTCTCAATACCTGACCAGCGGCCTGGTGGCGGTAGCTTTTTCGACGGTGGTGGTGATGAACATCCTGCTCGGCGCCCTGTTGTTCAGGATGCCCATCCGGCCCCGGGTGGCGTGCGGAGCGGCGGTCGGCATCGGCGGCATCGTCCTTATTTTCTGGCCCGAGGTCGCCGCCTTTGATCTTGCCCGCGATGGATCCCTCGGGCTGGCGCTGACAATAGCGGGAACGCTTTCGGCGTCGCTTGGCATGTTGGTTTCGGGGCGCAACCAAAAGCACGGACTGCCGGTTGTTCAGAGCAACGCCATCGGCATGACCTACGGCGCCGGCTTGCTGGCCCTGGCGGCGCTGTTCAGTGGAAGCTCCTTTGATTTCGATCCATCACCCCTCTACATCGGCTCGCTTTTGTTCCTGGTGGTATTCGCCACGGTCATCGGGTTCTGGAGTTACCTGACTCTGCTTGGGCGCATCGGGGCCGACCGGGCGGCCTACGCCAGCGTGCTGTTTCCAATCATCGCCCTTGGCCTTTCGACGGCCTTCGAGGGATTTGAGTGGACCCCAACGGCGGGGATTGGGCTGGCCCTGGTGCTGGCCGGCAATGCCCTGGTTTTGATCCGGCCCGGCGGGCCGCGAAAAATCTCCGTGGAAAATACCGAACAGGCGTGAGAATCATGCCCCGCCCCTTATTCGTAATAGTTATTTGCGGCTCACTGGTCCTCGCCGTTTCCATGGGCGTCCGCCAGACATTCGGCCT
>JAZFTA010000255.1:0-4458 GCA_036446415.1 Rhodospirillales bacterium
CCATATCCCGCTGAGCGGCCGGACCATGGAGTTCGACGGCGACTCCAAGTGCGTCAAGGGATGTTAGGGCGAGACTAATCGCTTTCCGCCGGGGACGGTCAGCAAAAAATTCGCGGCCCATGAAATGGTAGTAGGCCAACGGTGAAATGGCTGCTTCGGGTCAGTTACGGACCTAAATGACGGCCGCCGACCTAGTCTGATATGCGGCTTAAAAGCGGACAATAGCACCCCCCCCGGCCTCACAAGGATGGCGCGGTTGAACCCGGTCCCCGGTTATGCATAAGTCATGGCCGGAGGTTGACATGCTTCAATTGAGGCGCTGGTCGGCGAGGAACCCGGCGGCGCTGGAAAGGGTCTACGATTCACTCGCCGCCGCCCTCGCCGGCCTTGACCCCCTGTTCAGGCGGATCGGGTACAGGCGCCTGGAAGGACCCATCAAGGCCGTCGAGCGGCGGGCCAAGCGCCTGCTTTTCGGATGCCGGATGTGCGGCCAGTGCATCCTCAGGCTCTCCGGCATGACGTGCCCCATGAACTGCCCCAAGAAGATGCGCAACGGCCCCTGCGGCGGCGTCAGGCCGGACGGCGGCTGCGAATCGAGGCCCAGGACCAGGTGCGCCTGGGTGGAGGCATGGGAAGGATCAAGGCGCATGATAAACGGCGGCGGCATGGCCATCGTCAAGGACCCCATAAACCAGGAATACTGGGGCGGGTCGTCGTGGCTGAGGGTGGCCAGGGGCGACCTGAGGGGCATCGAGGAACATGGGGATATAAATGGGGTGGACGGAAAAACAGGCAAATGAGCAAAGCCCCCAAAAAAAGTTTGGAGAAGTTACTCAACTCAGGCGCTTTCGCGGTTACCGCCGAGCTTTTCGAAGACCCCTCCCGGACGCCTGAATCCTATTTAAAACGGGCCGGGACGCTGGCCGGAAGCGCCGACGCGGTGATCGCCGGCGACGCCGCCATGTCCAGCCTGGGGGCGGCGGCGTGGCTGGCCGGCAATGGCCATGAGACCATCCTCAGGCTGACCTGCCGGGACCGCAACCGCATCGCCCTCAAGGAAGACGTCAGGGCGGCCGCCGCCCTGGGCGTCAACAACGTGCTTTGCCTGACCGGCCCGGCCATCGAGCTGTCGGATAGTCCGGGAACGCGGCCGGTTTTCGATCTGGAATCGGTGACCCTTCTGGCGATGCTGAAAGGAATGGACTTTGAGGCCCCGCCCCCGTTCCTGGGGGCCGGGGTCAACCCTTTCGCCCCGCCGTTCGACTACCGGCCCCACCACCTGGCCAAGAAGGTGGAGGCCGGGGCCGGGTTCGTCATCACGCATCCCTGTTTCGACGCCCCGGCCCTGGAGGAATACATAAAACGGGCCGGCGCCCTGGGCCTCGGCGGAAAGTGCTTCATAATCGCCTCGGCCGCCCTTTTCTCGTCTCCCCAAGAGGCGCGGCGTCTGAAGGAAAGCCCCACCGGGTTCCATATGTCGGAGGCCGTGATCAGCCGTCTCGATGAGGCCGGGGATGCAAAACTGGAAGGCCGCGGCATGTGCATCGAGACCATTAACCGGCTCAGGGCGATCGAAGGCCTGTCGGGCATCCATTTAATGGCCTTCGGACAAGTCGAGCAGGCGGCCCGGATCATAGCCGAAACAGGATTGCGATAAGACCCGCCCCAGGCCCTTGGTATAGGCCTTGACTGATGCTTATAATCAATGACCCATTCAGGGAGGCCAGGGTGCCCTACGATAATAATAGAACCCGCCGCGCCAGGACCGGGCGGCGGCGAGGCAAACCGCCCATCGTCTATGCCGCCGTCGATCTGGGCACCAACAACTGCCGCCTGTTGATGGCCAAGCCGTCGGCCGGCGGCTTCAAGGTGGTCGGCTCGTTCTCGCGGATCGTCAGGCTCGGCGAAGGGATGGCCGAGAGCGGCCATCTTAGCGAGGCGGCCATGAACCGCACCCTCGAGGCCCTGAAAATATGCGCCTCCAAGATCAATTCCGTTGCCCCGGCCCGGACCAGGGCGGTGGCCACCGAGGCCTGCCGTTCGGCGGCCAACCGCCAGATTTTCGTAGACCGGGTCAAGGCCGAGACCGGCCTCGACATCGAAACCATTTCGCCCAAGGAAGAGGCGGTCCTGACCCTGGAAGGATGCGCCCCGCTTCTTGACAGGGAACACCCCTTCGGGCTGGTTTTCGACATCGGCGGGGGCAGCGTCGAGGTAATGTTCGTGGAAACGCTCGAACCATCCAGACCCCGGCTGATCGAAGCCATGTCGCTTCCCTTCGGGGTGGTGACCCTGGCCGAACGCCACGGCCATGACTTGGTGGCCGAGGACGATTACGCCTCGATGGTGGATGTTGTCGAGGGTGAACTGGCCGGCTTCGATGAAAGGCACGGAATTTCCTCAAGGATCGCCCAAGACAAGGTCCAGATGCTGGGAACATCGGGCACCGTGACCATGCTCGGCGGCATCTATCTCAATCTGCCGCGCTACAACCGGTCGCGGGTCGACGGCCTGGACATGGATTTTCCGGCAATCGCCGAAATCAACACCCGCCTGGCCCGGATGAACGGACAAGAGCGGGCCCGCCACCCATGTATCGGGAAGGAGCGGGCCGACCTGGTGGTGGCCGGCTGCGCCATACTCGAAGCGGTTTGCCGGCGCTGGCCGGCAGGCCGGCTCAGGGTCGCCGACCGCGGCATCCGCGAGGGCCTGCTGCTCGGCATGATGACCGCCGACGGCGACGCCCGATGAGTCCACGCAAAGGGACCCGGTTGTCGGGACGCGGCCTCAAGACCAGGGTCAGGACCGCCAAGGGGCGCAAGACGTCGTCGACCCGCTGGCTCAAGCGCCAGCTCAACGACGCTTACGTGGCCGAGGCCAAGCGCCTTGGCTTTCCGTCCAGGTCCGCCTTCAAGCTGATCGAACTGGACGAGCGGTTTAAATTCCTCAAGCCCGGGATGCGGATCGTCGATCTGGGGGCGGCGCCGGGGGGATGGAGCGCCGTCGCCGCCGACCGGGTCAAGGCGACGGAAGGAAGAGGGCGCGTCGTCGCCGTCGATATCCAGGAGATGGACCCCATAAGGGGCGTCGAGATCATATGTTGCGACCTTCTCGGCGGCGATGGGCCGGGGATGATCATGGACGCCCTCAAGGGCGAGGCCGATGTGGTTCTTTCCGACATGGCGCCCGGTTCCACCGGCCACGCCTCCACCGATCATGTGCGTATTATGATCCTGGCCGGGGCGGCCTTCGATTTCGCCGGCCAGGCCCTGGCCGAGGGCGGCGTGTTCATATGCAAGACCCTGCAGGGGGGGACCGAGGGCGGGCTATTGAACGAGATGAAGGGCCGCTTCAAGTCGGTGCGTCACGCCAAGCCGCCGGCCTCCAGGTCCGATTCCAAGGAGATGTACCTGGTCGCCCAGGGGTTCAGGAAATAGGGCATACGCGCCCCCCCTTGGCTTTGTCCAACTAATGTGTATGATAACGCGCCAACTCGCTCACGTCCTTGAGGAGGCGGCATGAAAATCCCCGAAGCCCTTACATTCGACGACGTACTGCTGGTCCCCGCCGCCTCTTCCGTGCTGCCCGGCGATACTTCGACGGCGACCCGCCTGACCCGGACCATCAGCCTCAACATCCCGCTCATATCGGCGGCCATGGACACCGTCACCGAAAGCCGGCTGGCCATCGCCCTGGCCCAGTCCGGCGGCATCGGCGTGATCCACAAGAACCTGACCCCGGAAGAGCAGGCCGGCGAAGTGAGGGCGGTCAAGAAGTTCGAATCGGGGATGGTCGTCAACCCTTACACCATCCACCCCGACGCCACTCTATCGGATGCCCTGCGCATCAAGGAGACCCATCACATTTCGGGGATTCCGGTGGTCGAAAGCGATTCCGGCAGGCTGGTCGGCATCCTCACCAACCGCGACGTGCGCTTCGCCGACAATCTCGAGCAGCCGGTCCGCGAACTGATGACCCGCCACTCCGAGGAAACCCCCCTGATAACCGTCGACGAGGACGTGGGCCGCGAAGAAGCCAAGCGGCTTTTGCACAAGTACAGGATCGAGAAACTGCTGGTCGTCGATGACCAGTTCCGCTGCGTCGGCCTGATGACGGTCAAGGACATAGAAAGGGCCCAGGCCTTCCCCAACGCCTGCAAGGACGAACAGGGGCGCCTCAGGGCCGCCGCCGCCACCGGGGTGTCGGATGCCGGGGTGGCCCGCGCCGAGGCCCTGCTCGAGGCCGAGGTCGACGTGATAGTGGTCGATACCGCCCACGGCCATTCCAGCCGGGTTATCGAAACCGTCAAGCGGATCAAGAAGCTGTCCAACCACGTCCAAGTGGTGGGCGGCAACATCGCCACCGCCGAGGGGGCCTCGGCCCTGATCGAGGCCGGGGCCGACGCCGTAAAGGTCGGCATCGGGCCGGGCACCATATGCACCACCCGCATGGTGGCCG
>JAZFTA010000256.1:0-2415 GCA_036446415.1 Rhodospirillales bacterium
CAGGAACACGCCGTCCGGTTCGAGTCCCAATACATCTTTGGCCGTTGCCGTCGCCGGGACCACGGTTACCCGGCATCCGGCGGCGGCCAGGCAGCGCAGAATGTTGAGCTTGGCCCCGAAATCGACGGCCACCACATGCGGTTTTTCGCTTGACCGCATGGCGTAGCCCTCACCCAGGGTCCACGCCGCCTCGCCGTCCCAGGCATAGGCCTTGGCGCAGGTCACTTCACGGGCCAGGTCCATGCCCTCGAGGCCGGGCCACGAGATGGCCATGACTTTCAGGGCATCCACATCAATGTCATCGCCGCCGACGTGGATAAGCGCCCCCCTCGGCGCCCCCTCGTCGCGGATGCGCCGGGTCAGGCCGCGGGTATCGATGCCGGTCAGGGCGACCAGCTTTTTCTCCCTTAGCCAGGCGTCAAGGCCCTCGGTGGCCCGCCAGCTGGCGGGGTCGGTGATTGCCGTCCGCATGATGCAGCCCCGCACCGCCGGAACCCTGGATTCCACGTCTTGGGGGTTGGTTCCGACGTTGCCGATGTGGGGGAAGGTGAAGGTTATGATCTGGCCGGCGTAACTGGGGTCGGTGAGTATTTCCTGGTAGCCGGTGATCGCGGTATTGAAGCAGACCTCGCCGACCGCCACCCCCTCGATGCCGGCCCCAATCCCCCAGAAAACCGATCCGTCCTCCAACACCAGGGCGGCGTTGGCCTGCGGGGGGCGGCCCCCCATCCGGTCCGGCGCCGGGGACGGGGTAGGGACGGTCATAGGCCACTTATCCTTCGTATCGAGGTCCAAGGCGCCGGGGCGCTTACGTACGGTTTCGTTCCGGACGTAAGCGGCGCCAAAATCAAAGTTGATGGCTAAGTGCTTGTCATAAGCAAAATCCATGCCGCCGTCAAGGCCTCATTGGCTGAAAATATCGTTCTTTTTCAATGATTTAAATTGAAATCTAGTATTTGCCTTGGCGGGCCGTTTTTGGTAACGTTTCCCCTTCCCGAAAATCAAGGAGGGGGGAAGGGTATGCTCCGCGGTAGCCTGAGTGAGGCCTTGAAAACATCCATGAAGGCCAAGGAAAAGCGCAACGTCGCGACATTGCGGCTGATTCTTGCGGCGCTCAAGGACCGCGACATCGCGGCCCGTTCCAAGGGCAACCTGGACGGCGTCTCCGACGACGAGATCCTTTCCATGCTGCAATCGATGATAAAGCAGCGCCGCGAAAGCATAGGATTTTACGAAAAGGGCGGCCGCCTGGAACTGGCCAAGCAGGAAAACGAGGAAATAGAAATCATCGAAAGCTTCCTCCCCGAACAGTTGGGCGAAAAGGAAATGACCGAGGTCATAGAGGCCACCATCAAGGAGCTCAAGGCCGGGGCCCTCAAGGACATGGGCCGGACCATGGCGGCCCTCAAGGAGAACTACTCAGGGCGCATGGATTTCTCCAAGGCCGGGGCCATGGTCAAGGACCGGCTGGGCTGAGGCCCGGATTTATCCCCGCTATCCCCGTTTTGCCATAATTGTTTCCTATATTCAGGCTCGTAATATGCAGGCTGGTTGCGTGCTTCTGGATCGGTCCAAGTATGGCTTTTTCTCCACGGTTTCTTGATGAGTTGCGGGCCCGGGTCGGCCTCGCCGACGTCATCTCGAGGCGCGTCAAGCTGACCCGCAAAGGCCGCGAGCACCTTGGCCTTTGTCCCTTTCACAAGGAAAAGACGCCGTCCTTCACGGTCAACGAGGAAAAGGGTTTCTACCACTGTTTCGGCTGCCAGGCCCACGGCTCGGCCATCGACTTCGTGATGAACACCGAGGGCCTTGCCTTCCCCGAGGCGGTCAAGCGTCTGGCCGAAGAGGCCGGCCTGGAGGTGCCCGCCGATACGCCCGAGGAACGCCGGCGCGACCGCCAGCGCCAGACCCTTTATGAGGTAATGGAAAAGGCGGTGGCCTTCTTCGAGAATAAGCTGAAAAGCCCTGAAGGCGCCCCGGCCCGCCAATACCTTAAAAAACGCGGCGTCGGAGAGGCCTTTGCCGGCCGCTTTAGGCTCGGTTTCGCCCCCGATTCAAGGGGCCAGATCAAGGACGCCCTGGCCGGCCAGGGAATCCCCGAAGAACAGATGGTGGAGGCCGGCCTGCTGATCAGGCCCGAGGACGCCTCAAGGGATACCTATGACCGCTTCCGCGGCCGCCTGATGTTCCCGATCGCCGACCGGCGCGGCCGGCCCATAGCCTTCGGTGGACGCATTTTGGACGATCAAGAGGCGGGGAGGCCCGAAGGGCCGACAGGGAGCGCAACGAAGGCGCCGAAGGACCTGAATTCGCCGGAAACCCCGCTGTTTCACAAAGGCCGCGTCCTGTACGGACTGGACCAGGCCCAGGCCCCGGCCCGCAAGGCCTCCAGCCTGATCGTCACCGAGGGCTACA
>JAZFTA010000257.1:0-2847 GCA_036446415.1 Rhodospirillales bacterium
CGTCGACTGTCTCGGCGCGGGTGTTTTCGGCGGCCTGGGCCTTGTTCCTGGCCTTTTCAAGTTCCGATCGAACCGCCGACAGCGCCTCTTCGGCCTTCTCCAGGGCCTCGGGCTCGGCCGTCTGGGCGTCGAGGTTGGCCAGCTGGTTGTCTATTTCCCCGCTTCGGTTGGCGAGGCGTATGCGGCGGTCTTCCAGCTCTTCGATGGCCCTGGACAGGCTTGCCCGCTTGGCCTCGTCGCCGGCCGCCCGTTCGGTGATTTCCGATAGCCGGGTCTCCAATTCATTGACGGCCCCGGTTGCGGCCCCAAGTTTGGCCTCGGCGTCAGCCGTTTCCCCGGCCTCGTTATCCGATGCCGTTTCAATCGCGTCCCGTTCGCTTTCAATAGCGATGATGGCCGATTTGGCGTCCTTGGACAGGGCCTTCTCGCGCTCCGTATCGCTTACCACCTGGCTTGTGCGCAGCCGGCACTCTTCACGGGCGGCGTCTATTCGTTGTTCCTCTGAATCCAGGCTTTCGCGGGCCAGTATCAGGCGTTGCAGCCCAGCCGCCGCTTCGGCCTCGGCCTGGCGTAATTCCGGCAGTCCGGCCGCCTCTTCCGTCTGGCGGGTGGCGGCGAGGCCGGATACGCGGGTCAGTTTCGTGACTTCCCCCTCGGTCTTTTCCAGATGTTGGCCGAAGGTCTCAAGTTGGGCCGCCGCGGCGATCCAGCGGAGGTGGAAGTAGGCCGCCTCGGCGCGCCTGACGTGGCCCGAAAGGTTTCGGTAACGCGTTGCCTGGCGGGCCTGTTTCCTGAGGCTTTGAAGCTGCACGTCGAGGGTGGCGAGAATATCGTCAAGGCGCTCAAGGTTGGTTTCGGCGCCGCGCAGGCGCAATTCCGCCTCGTGGCGGCGCGAATGAAGCCCGGTTATGCCCGCCGCCTCTTCCAGTATGGCCCGCCGTTCGGCCGGCTTGGCGGCGATTACGGCGCCGATCCGGCCCTGGCTGACCATGGCCGTGGACCTGGCCCCGGTGGAAGCGTCGGCGAACAGGAGCTGGACGTCGCGGGCCCGCACCTCCTTTCCGTTGACCCGGTAAAGCGAGCCTTTTTCACGTTCAATCCGGCGGCTTACGTCCAGTTCGTCGGAATCGTTGAACTGGGCGGGGGCGACGCGGGCCGAATTGTCCAGGCTGAGCACGATTTCGGCGATGTTGCGCGGCGGCCTGGATTCGGTGCCGTTGAATATTACGTCTTCCATTCCGCCGCCGCGCATCTGCTTGGCCGAGGTCTCGCCCATGACCCAGCGCAAGGCTTCGACCAGATTGGACTTTCCACAGCCGTTGGGCCCGACTACGCCGGTCAATCCGGAATGGATCAACAGCGTGGCCGGTTCGACGAAGGATTTGAATCCGGACAGCCTTAGTTTGTTAAACTTCAGCAATCTCTGTTTGTTTGTTGTTTCCGTCACTGCCTTAATTAAGTTTCTTCAACGCCTTGTCGATCACTTTCTTGTATTCCTCGAATGGAAGCGCCCCCTTGACCTCTATCCCGTTGATGAAGAAGGTCGGCGTGGAATTGACGCCATACTCCGTTTCCCCCTCTTTTTGGCGCTTCTGGATGGCCTGCATAAGGGGTTCGTCGGCCAGGCATTTTTCCACGTCGGACTCGCTCATACCCCCAAACCTCGCGACGCGCTTGATGTCGGCAAGGGGGTTTTTGCCCCGTGTCCAGTCCTCCTGGCTGCGGAACAGGATATCTATCATGCCGAAGTATTTTTTTGAACCGGCGCAGCGCGCCACCATGGCCCCGGCCATGGCCAGCCCCCCGAACGGGAAGTCACGGTAGATCAGCTTGACCTTGCCGGTGTCTATGTAGGTTTTCTTGATCTTGGGCAGGGAATCACGATGAAAGGCCGCGCAATGGGGGCAGCTCAGCGATGAATACTCGATCATGGTGACGGGAGCATCGGCATTTCCCATAACCTTTTCCGCCGTGGCGTCTTCGATTGAGGCGATATCGGCCCGGGCCGGACCAGGCGCTGGTATTATAAAGACCGCAATGGCGAAAATGTATGCAAATCTAGTCAAAAAGCAACCTCCTGACACAAGATGTAGATGAATATATAGGCGGTTTCTCGACTCCTCAAGCTCCCAAAACGGCCTCGGATTAAGGAACCTGTGGATATTTTGAGGCGTTCCATTGAATCTTCCAGTCGAAACGCCGCCAGGGCGGAATCATGGGGGGGTAATGTGTCAATATTGAGCCCCAACCTAAGCCCCGCCCTTGTTGCGGGCCATCAAGGCCCGGCCAAGGGACTCAAGGGTTTCGCGAAGATCCGGGTCGTCCACGAGCGCCAACAGCTCGGCCAGGTTTTTTTCCTCTTCCGGGTCCAGGGGGCGCCCACCAGCTACATGCGCGGGGCCGTCCCTGTTAAGAGTTTTCGGTTCATTGGCCGGCCGTTTGAATGAGAACTGTCTTTGTAAAATCCGGACCCGTCCAACCGCCCGATATCCGAAATAAGTATTGATTCGCTCGATCAGCAAAGGCTCCAAATGTTGCAGTTCGACCGCGAAACTGCCGCTGTCAACGCTGAGGTGAAGGGTTCCCCCGTCGCGTCCGCCAGATGGAAAAACAATCTTCTCGGGTGAGGTGTGGGCGGCCAGTTGGGGGCCCACTATGGACGGCCAGTCGCTGAGGATAGCGCCGTCGGCGAAGCCCCGTTTGGCGAATAACGGCTTGGTAATCCTGGCCACCGAAGCGGCCAGGGCGCGCGGTCCGTGACCCCTGTTTCCCACTTGTCGATTTCCTTTACCTTGGTGGAGCAATTTTACTCGTCGTATGAGACAAGAGAACTGAAAGGCACGTCGA
>JAZFTA010000258.1:0-3289 GCA_036446415.1 Rhodospirillales bacterium
GGCGGCGGCGCTCCTGGCCATCTCAAGGGCCTGGGGGCTGGGCTTTACGGTATTCCTGTCAATCCTTAAGTCCCCGGCGGCGGCGGCGATCGCTTCCTCCACCGCGCTGATCCACGGCGACCCCTGGGGCGAAATGGCGACAAGGTCCACCCAGTCCTGAACGGCCCCGGCGGTGTCGTCACGCTGGGCCTTGGCCAGCCCCAGGTAGTACCGGGCCCTGAAATCCTTAGGCTCGCCCTCAAGGACTTTTGCGAAGACGCCCTGGGCTTGGGGGGTGACCACGGAACCGGCGGCCATGACCATGGCCTCGCCATAGCTGGAGCGCAGGCCGGGGCGATCCGGGTCCAGCCCCAGGGCCCGGCCAAAAGCCCGGACCGACTCGCCGTAAAGCTCCATCGAGGAATAAGAGCGGGCCAACAACATCCAGCCTTCCATATTGTCCGGGTTCTTCTTGAGCTTGGCCTCCAGCGAGGCCAGAAGCTCGCGGTCCGGGCCGCCGGCCACCGGGGCCGGACGCGGCGCCGCCCGCTCGGCGAAGGGAACGCCGGGCAGGCCCGGTATGCCCAGATACAGATAAAGCGCGACGGCGCCCAGCGGCACCAGGACGGCGATGACGGCGATCAGGACGGACCGGCCGCCGGCCGCCGGGGCCGGTCCGTCCGTCTGGGCGGCGTCAGTGGGGTCGCCGTCAGTGGGGGCGGCGGCCAGTATCCGCCTTTTGATCTCGGTCCGGGCCGCCTCGGCCTCAATATCGCCGAGCAGGTTCCTCTCCAGGTCCCTTTCGACCTCTTTAAGCTGGTCGCGGTAAACGGCGATGTCGAAATCGCCGCGCCCCGGGCCGTCGGCGGCCCGCCGCCTGACCAGGGGATAAATGACGGCGGCCACGGAAAACAGGGCCAGCGCCGCGATGGCGGACCAGAAAACGGTCATTGATCGCCGTCCCCGATCAGGGCCTCAAGCCTCTTTTCCTCTTCCTCTGAAAGGGCCTGGGCGGGGCCGGTGGCGGCTAATGGGCGGCGGCGTAAATAAACGGCCACCCCCCAAATCCCCACGCCCAGGATGACCGCCGGGCCGATCCACAGGACCAGGGTATATGACTTTAGCGGCGGCCTGAGCAGCACGAAATCGCCGTAGCGCGAAACCACATAGTCGATGACCTGATCGTCGGTGTCGCCGGCGGTCAGCCGTTGGCGGACCAGGAGGCGCAGGTCCCTGGCCAGGGTGGCGTCGGAATCGTCGATAGACTGGTTCTGGCAGACCAGACAGCGCAACCCCTTGGAGATTTCCCGGGCCCTGGCCTCGAGCACCGGGTCATCCAGCATCTCGGAAGGATCGACGGCGCCAAGCGGGGCCGGGACGGCGGCCAGCAGGAGGCTGATTATAATGAGCGCCGCCCTCATTGTTTCCTAAGCTCCTCGATCAGCGGCCACAGGGTCCGGTCCCAAACCTTGCGGTTCATCGGGCCGACGTGCTTGTGGCGGATGACTCCCAACTTGTCGATGAAGAAGGTCTCGGGCGCCCCGTAAACGCCGAACGCAATGGCCGTCTTGGAGTTGGGGTCGTCGCCGATCAGGGTGTAGGGATCGCCCAGTTTGGCCAGCCAGTCGGGGCCGTCGTCCCGGTTCTTCTCGCGCCAGTCGATGCCGAACAGGGGGACCAGGTTCATTTCCTTGATCTCCATCAGGAACGGATGCTCGACCTTGCAGGCCACGCACCACGACCCGAAGATGTTGACCAGCGAAACCTGGCCCAGCAGATCGGCCCGTGAAAAGCCCCGCTCATAGCCCTTGATCGGCTCCAGGTCGAACTCCGGGGCCGGGGTGTCGATAAGCACCGACGGCAGTTGGCGGGGATCCTTGGTCAGGCCGACCGCGAAATAAACGCCCAGCACCACCAAGGTCGCCAACGGCAATATGTAGACCAGCCTACCCACGGTCCTTAAGCCTCCGCCGCCTGGGCCCGGCGGCGCCGGGCCGTCGGCGCCCCGACCCTAAAGCGCCGGTCGGTCAGGCTGAGCAGGCCGCCGGCTACCATGATCAGGCCGCCGGCCCACATCCAGGCGATCAGCGGGTTGAAGTAAAGCCGGGTCACGTAGCCGCCTTGCGAACCCTCGGGGTCGCCGACGACCGCGTAAAGGTCGCCCAAAAACATCGAGTGGATGGCCGCCTCGGTGGTCGGCATGGAGCGCACCGGATAGACCCGCTTCTCGGGATGCAGGGTGACCACTTCGAGGCCCTCGCTCCTGACCACGAAGGTGGCCAGGGTGGAGGTGTAGTTGGGGCCTTGCAGTTGGCGGGCTCCCTCGAAGGTGTAGTCGTAGCCGCCGACGGCTACCGTATCGCCGGGCTTCATGACCTGGATGCTTTCCACCTTCCAGCTGGCCGCCCCGGTCATGCCGGCGATGGCTATGGCCAGGCCGAGATGGGCCAGGGTCATGCCGAGGGCGGAGCGGGGCAGGCCGGCCGCCCGGCCCAGGCATTCGGAAAGCGATACCCTGAACAGCCTTGTCCTTTCGGCCACCTCGATCAGGGCGCCGGCCCCCAGCCAGGCCGCCATCCCCATGCCTAAGGGACCGATGATGGGCCCGTCGATGAACAAGACCCAGGTCAGGGCGGCGGCTGAAACCATTACCGCGAAGGCGGCCTTAAGACGGGACAGGGCCCCGAATAGGTCGCCCCGCTTCCAGGCCAGCATTGGTCCGATAGCCATTGCCGCCACCATCGGCGTCATGATCGGGAAGAAAACCGAGTTGAAGAAGGGGGCGCCGACCGAGACCTTGGGGCCGCCTATGGCGTCGAGGAACAACGGGTAAAGAGTCCCTAACAAGACCACCGCCGTGGCCGTCGACATCAGAAGGTTGTTCACCAATAGGCCGCCTTCGCGCGATATGGGCTGGAACAGGCCGGTGCTTTTCAGGGCCGGGCCGCGCATGGCGAACAGGGTCAGCGAACCGCCGACCGTTATCAGCAGTAATATCAGGATAAAAACGCCGCGCTCGGGGTCGGTGGCGAAGGCATGGACCGAGGTAAGCACCCCCGACCTGACCAGGAAGGTGCCGAGCAGGCTGAGGGCGAAGGTGACGATGGCGAGGAAGATGGTCCAGGCCTTCATGGCGTCCCGTTTCTCGACCACTACCGCCGAATGGACCAAGGCCGTCACCGACGCCGTGATCAAAACCGCCAGCGAGAGTCTGCGCAAGCTCCCCGACCCCAAGAAGGTGGTCATCGGCGAGATCGCCAATATCATGAGCCAGAGCGTGCTGCGGGCGCTCGCGAACGCGCTGAAAATC
>JAZFTA010000259.1:0-2697 GCA_036446415.1 Rhodospirillales bacterium
ACCGTCGATGACGACCTTGTCGTCGTCAAGGCCGAGGCATCGACCGAGGCCGGGCCTTACAACATCTGCGGCGACGTCACGGGCGTCCTGCAAACCCTTGAGGGCGTGGCGATCGCGCCCGGTTGGCGCAAGGAAGTGATCAGGCGCATGGGCGGGGTCAAGGGATGCACCCACATCACCGATTTGGTGGTCGGGCCGATGGCGGTGACCGCGCATCAGACGATCACCTCGGCCCGGATGCGGCGCAAGGCGGCCACGCCCGGCACTGGCAGGCCGGCGCAGATCGATACCTGCCACGCCTATGCCAGCGGCAGTTCGGTGGTCAAACGGCTATGGCCTGAAATCAACGAGGAATCCTGACAGACCCTGGGCGGTCGAACGCCCTAGGGCCTTATCGTCCTGGATCGAAGCGATCGCGCTCAAGGCAAAAGAAATCTAGCGGCGGGCCGCCAGTTCGGGAAGGATCGACGACGCCGTGCCCCCCTGCAGAGCGCCATATTCAGCGGCCACGGCGCGGTAATAGGTGACAATAAAGGCGCGCACGGTCGACGTCCTGCTGGCGCCACTGCGGCGGTTTTCGATTAATGAACACAGTTCGTGCAACGACAGCCCCTCGCACTCGCAAATATCGGCAATGGCTTCCCAACTCGCCTGCTCCAGACGAAGACTCGTCCGGCGGCCGTTGATGGTGACGTTTTTACTAACCAAATTTGCTTTCATCGCTTTACCGAATCAAAAAATTCGAGGCCGCCCGTTCCCTGATTTCCATGTCGCCTAAGGAAAACAAGATTTACACGCCCGGGCTCGACCTGCTACCGGCCCGCCATGGAAAACGGCTGCGGCCCCGTCGAACCTTCTTCGGATCCGCGAAATTTCTCCCAACCCCTCAATTCAATCGGCGGCCCCGCGATGAACTCGCTTTTTGGTCGTCGGCCACCCCGTTTGTTGGTAACTTTCAACCAGAATACAATCTTGATTACAAGTATGCAGAAGGACATAGGCCGCTATTAACGATCGTTTGCAACCGGAAACCCTTGGGCGGGCCTATGTACTCCTGGCCTTGGTCGTCCTCTTTTGGGGGATGAATTGGCCCATCATGAAATTGGGGCTCCAATACGTCACGCCGTTGTGGTTTGCGACGACGCGGATGTTTTTAGGAGCCCTTTGCCTGTTCGCGTTTTTGGTTCTGCGGAGGCGGCTTGCCATGCCCCGCCGCGAAGACATGACGATTTTGATTGTCGTCGCGGTGTTCCAGATCAGCTTGCCGACAGCGTTGATTCATGCGGGCCTGTCTTACATGGATGTCGGGCGTTCGGCGATTCTCGTGTTTACCATTCCGCTGTGGGTGGCTCCGTTGGCGGTCTTTGTTCTGGGTGAGCGGCTGACCAAAAGATATCTCGTCGGACTGGCGGTGGGATTGGCGGGCCTTGCCTTGTTGTTCAACCCCCTGACGTTCGATTTCGGCGACATCGGAGCGCTGATCGGCAACGGGTTCATGATTATGGCCTCCTTCAGCTTCGCCCTCGCTATCGTTCTTATCCGCCGTTACCGATGGACGGTGCCGATTATTCAGTTGTTGCCTTGGCAAATGCTGTTAGGCGCGGGGATTTTGCTGGTCGCCTCCACCGCTATCGAGGGCCCCCCCGACCTGCAGTGGTCGACAGGCCTGGTAGCGATAATGGCTTATAACGGGCCGATCGCTTCGGGGTTTTGTTTCTGGGCCTATGTGTCGGTTTCCAGGAGCCTGCCGGCGATGAGCACATCGCTCGGATCGCTGGGGGTGCCGGTGCTGGGTGTCTTATCTTCGGCCTTTATTCTGGGCGAACCGATCACGCCTACCATCCTATCCGGGCTGATCTTGATTTCAAGCGGGGTCCTGGCCATTTCCGTCGGGAATTTCAAGCCGGTGAAATCTCCATAAGTCCTTGAAAATACTTAGGTCAAGTTAGAAATTTTTTTCCTGCGGCTTGTCAGGTCATGACCAATCGCCCATAGTTTCCGGGTTATGGCGAGTCAATTAAATTCAAGTGCGTTAGAGCATTCCGGCCCCCAGGAACTGGAAATTCGCTGCTGCGACTGGCCAGGATGCGACGATGAAGGTCTTCATCGGGCGCCTAAATCCCCGAACCAGATCAGTGATTATCACTGGTTCTGTCTCGGCCATGCCCGCCAATACAACAAGGGTTGGAATTATTACGCCGGCATGACCGAGGCCGAGGTCGAAGCCGACGTCCGCAAGGATACGGTCTGGCGCCGGCCCAGCTGGCCCTTGGGTGGGAGCGGGGATGGCAAGGACGCGTTCCGGTTCACCCCCGAAGAGATGATGGAACATTTGGGCGCCTTCGGGCCCGAGTGGGCGAGCGATGGCGGATTTCAGGCGCCCCCCGGCCGCCATTCCAATCTGGGCACAAAGCAGGCGTGGGCGGTGGCCGTTTTCAGCCTCTCGGGCCCGGTGAACGTGGATGCGGTCAAGGGCCGCTACAAGGAACTGGTCAAGCGGCACCACCCCGACATCAACGGGGGCGACAAGGCGGCGGAGGAAAAAATCAAGGAAATCAACGAGGCTTATCAGATCATCATCGACATGCTGGCCTCTTGATCGACCGGGTGATTTAAGTTACGACGTTGCGTTCCTCGGGCGGAATACCCACATTAAGCCCGATTCAACTCGCCGCCACAGCCTTCTGGAACACCGAC
>JAZFTA010000260.1:0-2258 GCA_036446415.1 Rhodospirillales bacterium
CTGTCCGCCATAATGGGCGTCGGCGGCGGCTTCGTAATGGTTCCGGCGATGATCTATCTGTTGGGCATGCCGACGGCGGTGGTGATCGGCACCTCGCTGTTCCAGATAATCTTCGTCACCGCCAACGTCACCCTGCTCCAAGCCATAAGCAACCAAACCGTCGACGTGGTCCTGGCCCTGTTGCTGCTGATCGGCGGCGTGATCGGGGCCCAGATCGGGGCCCGGGCCGGAACAAGGCTGCGCGGCGAGCAGTTGCGCGGGCTGCTGGCGCTGATGGTCATCGCTGTCTGCGGCAAGCTGATCTTCGACCTTGTGGCCGTTCCCAACGACCTCTTTTCCTTGGCCGTGGAGGCCGCTCACTGATGATACAGGCCACTGGGAAAATACTGTCGGCCGCCTTGCTTTTGGCGTTCTCCACTCAGGCCCAGGCCCAGGCCAACAAGGAACTGGTGGTCGACCTGTCCAAATCGGTGGTCGCCATCACTACCGGTTTCGTCGGCTCGGACCTGTTGCTTTTCGGGACCATGGAGGGAGAGGGAGACGTTATAGTCGTGATCCGGGGACCGCTTCGCAACCAAATCGTGCGCCGCAAGGAAAGGATAGCCGGCATATGGGTCAACAGCGACGAGATGTTATTCGACCAGGTGCCGGATTTCTACACCTTGGCGTCAAACCGCCCGGTTGACGATTTCATGGTCCCTGAAACCCGGGACCTTCATCAGATCGGGGCCGCTTACCTCAGAATGCCGCCCAGGGAAACCAACCTCTCCGCCGGTGAAGTCAACGATTACCACAACGCCCTGATCCGCAACAAGCAGCGCCAAGGGCTTTACAGCCGCAAACAGGGTGACGTGATATTCCTGTCCAACAGGCTGTTCCGCACCCAGGTCCATTTCCCGGCCAATGTTTCCGTCGGCACCTACGGGGTCGATGTCCATCTTGTGCGCAACGGTGAAATAGCAAGCACCGTAACCACGCTGCTGAGCGTAAGAAAGTTCGGCCTGGAGGCCGCTATCTTCGACTTCGCCCATCGGCACTCAATGGCCTACGGGATACTTGCAATCCTGATCGCGGCGGTGGCAGGATGGCTTGCCAGTGTCGCCTTCCGCAAGGTATAGCCGACCATGACCGAAAAAAACGAAGAAGAAGAAAAAGAAGATCACGAGCGCACTTTTCTGTGCGTCGTTGATGAAAGCGAGGAACTCTCACAGGCGCTGCGCTTCGCCTGCACCCGCGCCATGAACTCCGGCGGCAGGGTGGCCTTGCTTTACGTAATCGAACCGGCGGAATTCCAGCATTGGATGGCGGTCGGGGACCTGATGCGCGAGGAACGCCGCGAAGAGGCCGAGGAGATGCTTAATGTGGTGGCTTCGGTGGTCCAGAGGCGGATCGGGACGACGCCGGTCATATACATAAGGGAAGGCAATGTCACCGAGGAGCTGATCTCCCTGATCGACGAGGAAAGCAGCATCTCGGTACTGGTGCTGGGGGCCGCCACCGGGCCCGAAGGACCGGGTCCCCTGGTCTCCTACATAGTGCAGAAAATGGCCGGGCGCCTGCGCATCCCCATCACCATAGTGCCCGGCTCGCTGACCGACGAGCAGATCGACGCCATTTGCTGAATCTCCGCTAGCGTACGATCATCACCGAAGTATATGATTCCTGCATGACCTTGTAGGCGACGCTGCCGGTGAATAAGCGGAACATCCCGGTGCGGCTCGATTCCGAAAATACGATCACCGAATAATCCGGCCCCGCCTCGATAATTTCGTTGACGGGGTCGCCGACGCGGGTGAAGGATTCGCTGACCTCGATGCCCATTGATTCCAATTCCTTGCGGGCCTCTTCGACGTTCTTTTTCGCTTCCGGTTCGCTTTCCACGTCGCTGAGCCTGCTTTTCCTCTCGTACATCCTGCCATCCTAGCCTAAGCAAGCCGCTTAGCTAGGACAGCCCCTAAAAGTATATGAGTTATACCTTATATGTATTTAAATTTCAATGATTTAGGAGGCATATTTTAGATAATTTTTAATACAAAAAAAACCGGCGCCGGAGCGCCTCCGGACCGGTTCTCCGCGCATACCACCGAAAATCATTTCAAGGCGGCGCGCAACGCCCCGATGGTGGCTTTGTAGTCATCGCCCTTAAAAACGGCGCTTCCGGCCACCACCGCGCCGGCCCCGGCCTCGACCACCGAGGCTATGTTATTTGAGTTTACCCCGCCGTCGACCTCTATCTCGATCGGCCTGTCGCCGATCAT
>JAZFTA010000261.1:0-3853 GCA_036446415.1 Rhodospirillales bacterium
GAGGCCTCGATGTCGCCATAAGACAGCTTGGCGCCGTCCCCGGTTTCCAGGAAGGTGGTCCGGGGATCGGCCGGCAGGCGGCTGGTGAACAGGTCGTATAGGTTGGCGCTCATGGTCTAAGGTTGTTCGTGGTTTTCCTTATCCGGCCGGTGTTCGTCCAGGGATTCAAGGATCGGCGGGTTCGCTTCCAAGAATAACTGCATCCTCGGCTATCCACTAGAGCGATATAACCTTGACATTGTTATTGATTATCCGGAAAACACGGTTCTTTCCGGCGGCAAGCGCACTGTAACGGTAGTCCCCCTGCCTTTCCCGCTTTCGATCTCAATCGTCCCGCCGTGCAGTTCAACCAGCCCCCGGGTAAGCGGCAGTCCAAGGCCGGCGCCTTCCTGTTTCCTGCCACGGCCGGCGTCCAACGGTTTGGTTTCTTAGGACAAGGGATTCTTGATCGGATAGTTCGATCCAATCGGCATTGCGGATGTTTGAGTTTGGCAATTTTCCGCCGTTTCCGAGGGTGCGGCTATAGGACCGCTATCCGGCGTAAAACGGACATTCAGGGGGTTAACGCCCGCTTAGCCCAATAACCTCTTAACCTCACTCTCCAGTTCATTTTTGGTGTACGGTTTGACGATGTAGCCAACGCCTTCAGGCATGGAGAGGGTTCCTGGCCTGGACTTTTCCTTATCCCCATAGGCGGTCACATAAACGACCGGAATTTGCCGCCCTTGGCGGATTTTATCGGCGGCTTTCCAGCCACTCATAGGGCCCGCCAGATTTATGTCCATCAGTATCAGGTCCGGTCTGTCCCGGTCCGCCTGGCGGACCGCGTCTTCACCGGACAAGGCGATGCCGGTCACTTGGTAACCAAGGTCACGCAGGATGTTGCATTCGTCCATGGCGGTGATCGGTTGGTCCTCGACCACGAGAATACGTTTCCCGGTCATTGGCCGTCTCCCTTGAAGACGACCTTGAAGCAGGTCCCGGGCGGGCCGCTCACAATCAGTTCACCTTTGATCATCATGCTCAGAGTGTCGATCAACTGGAGGCCAAGCGTCCTGCTCCCGGCAATGTCGATATCCTCGGGCATGCCGATGCCGTCGTCGGCGACGGAAAGTTCAATGTCCCCGCCGTTCAGTCTCTTGAAGGAAAGTTCAACCGTGCCGGATCGGCCATCGGGAAAGGCGTGTTTCACGGCGTTGGAAAGCAGTTCGCTGACGATTTGTCCGATCGGGATGGCTTGTTCGATGTCGAGAATGATCTCGTCTATGTGGATATTCAACAAGACCCGTTCGCTCCCCTCCAATTGGCTTTCCTTGACGTCGTCGGCGATGGATTTCAGGTAACTCCGGGCGTCTATGCGGGCCAGGTCATCGGACCGGTACAGGTTTTCGTGCACCTGCGCCATGACCCTGACGCGCCGCTCGCTGTCCAACAGGGCCTTGGTAATCCTTTCGTCCCCTTCCGCTCTTGCCTGAAGGGCCAGCATGGAGGAGATCACCTGCAGGTTGTTCTTGACCCGGTGATGGATTTCCTGGAGCAGCACCTCCTTTTCGGAAAGCGAGGCTTTGATCTTCTCTTCCGCCAGTTTGCGTTCGGTGACGTCCTGGCCCGAACTCAAACTGCCAATGATGACGCCGTTGTCATCCTTAAGGATAGTGTTGTGCCAGTATATGCAACGACGTTCGCCGCTTTTGGTGAGAACTTCGTTCTCAAAATATTCAACCGGTTCGATTTCTCCCGAACATACCTTGGCGTGAACCGCCTGAACCTCATTGACTTGAGCCTTGTGGATAACCGTTTCGAACCAGTTTACGCCGATTATTTCATCTTCTTCGTAGCCCAGCAGGTCGAGTCCTCTGCGGTTGATCAGGGTCACTCTGCCGGCCCTGTCCAGGCAAACGATTATCGCCTCGGCTATGGCGAGATACTCATTTGCTCTTTCCTGTTCTTTAAGAATTTTCTTCTCGGCCCGTTTGTGAGCGGCGATTCGCTCATCGCGGGATGCCAATGTTTCCCCGAGACGGGCCGTCATTCGATCAAAGGCCCGCGATAACCCGCCGATCTCGTCGGTGGAGTTGATGCCGACTTTATGGTCGAGATTCCCCGCCGCGATGATTTCGGCGCCTTGGCGCAATATCAGAATGGGGTTGGCGATAGACCGGGCCATCCAGTACGCCAACAAGGCCACGGCCAACATGACCGCAACCACCACAAGAATCAGCCGGCGCTGAAGGGCATCGATAATCGCAAAGGCGACCTCCTGATCGACCTCGACGAAAACATGCCAGGTGACCGGTTCCCAATGTTCCCCCGACACGCCTTTTATGGCGCCGGGAACGGGCAACCTGGTTGAAATCCTTGCATCGACCGGCGAATGGCCTCCGATTCTTATCGTTTTCACAGGCTTGCCATCCTTCAGTTCTTGATGCTCATCGATGAAATAGGTAGTGGCTTCCGGATCGTTAATGTGAGCCATTTCGGCATCGTTTAGCCGGCCGCCTGTCGAGCCTTTCGAGTCCATGATGATGGTCCCCCTGGAGCGGGCCAATATAACTTTCGTTTGTTTTTCGCCTTGGGTTTGCGACACTATGTTAAGAATGTCGTCCACCTGGTAATTGATTTTCAGAATCCCGGTAATTTCTCCTTTGTCCTTCACCGGCACCACCACCCCGACGACCACGGAATTCACCGACGAGTCGTAGCCCCGGTCATCGATAAACACGGACCCTTTTCCCATATTGAAAGCTTCGCTCCACCACTCTTCGTCGGCCTGGTAGAAATCGGTAAGCGGTTTGGTCATCGCCACCGTGGCGCCCCGCCGGTCGGTAACGAAAATTTCGCCATACTTGTTTTGATTTCGAGCATGGTAGGACTTCAGGAAAACGGCCAGACTATTATTGCCGCGATCCTTGGCCTCGGGACTTTTCCGGTCTGATGCGATCCATTCCCTGTCGATGCCGGTAATGGTCTTGAGTATTTCGTCCTCGTCCCTGCCCAGATATCCCCTGTTCGCTTTCCCGACGGCGGCGATGATTGCAGGGTGGGCCGCCAGATGCCTTGCCATGTGAATTCTCTCACTCAACACCCTGGCGATTGCCGAGGCCTTTTCAAAGGCAATGCCTTGGATGTTTTCGCCAATGCCCTGCTTCAGCGCGGTCTGGGCCGTGTTTATCGAATAAATCGAAATGGACACGGCGGGGATCAGGGCGATCAGCAAAAAAAGTACGGAAAGCTTGTTCCTGATGCTCATTTGCCGGCTCCACATTTCATTTCAAGGCGCAACCCCATGCCGGTCCGGCGCCATCTACTATAAACGGCCGATCAATCGACGCCGCCATTCAGGTGTTTTTCTATCATATCCAGGTATTTTGGCATCAAAATCGGCTTGGAAATGTAGCCGTCGAAACCGGCTTCACAATACTTTTCCTCATCTCCCTTAAGGGCAAACGCGGTTACGGCGATCACCGGAATATCCTTCGTCCCGGGGTCGTCCCGCAGTAATTTGAATGCGTCTAGCCCGGAAATCTCCGGCAACCGGATGTCCATGAGGATCAAATCGGGGCGATTGTCACGGGCCAGCATCTGGACATCCCTTCCGGTATCGGTCTTTATGACATTGTAACCGCGCTCCGTCAGAAGATCGCCAAACAGTTTTACGCTCAACTCGTCGTCATCGACGATCAGTATGGTCTTTGGCATTTCCTTTCTCCTAATCGCGCCGGCCAAACCATCACGGACAGCCCGGTTTTGACCGCGCGAAAGCCGATCTTCGAACCACCAAGGTAACAGAAGGATGTTTCATTTTGTCTTCACTCATGTTTCAGTATTGCTTCAGCATGTTTCAATGATCGGA
>JAZFTA010000262.1:0-2474 GCA_036446415.1 Rhodospirillales bacterium
CGGCCTCGAGCTTGATATTGGACAGAATCGGGATCGTATTGCGGCGTTCGACGACGCTTTGCACATGCCCCAGGGACTTCAACAAAGCGGCCCGTTCGATGGTCAATTTCATGATGTAATTTCAAGCCTTTAGAGTCTTTTATCGCCGCCGGTGCGGCGCTATCCCGAGGCCCCAGGCAGGGACCCGGAGAAGGCCCCCGCAACGAACCGTTCATTATATCACAACCCCCTGGAATCGTAACTATATTCCGCCCTCAAACGGGGTCTTGAAAAGGCCCCGAAAAGGGCCGAAAAGGGGACTAAAAAAGGGGCCGGAAAAAGACCCTAGCCCTCGAGCATGCGGCGCAGCAATTCGACATCCTCGGCGAAGGACGAGTCGTGCTCGCGAAGCTCATCGACCTTCTTGACCGCATGCATCACCGTGGTGTGGTCGCGGCCGCCGAATTTGCGGCCGATTTCGGGCAGCGAGCGCGCCGTCAACTGCTTGGCCAGATACATGGCCACCTGACGGGGCCGGGCGACGGAGCGCGCCCGGCGGGCCGAGTGCATGTCCGAAAGCCGGATGTTGAAGTGGGCGGCAACGCGTTTTTGAATTTCCTCGATCGTGACCCGGCGGTCGTTGGCGCGCAGCAGGTCGTGGAGTACGTCCTGGGTGGCCTCCAGGGTGATCTCGCGGCCGACGAGTTGGGAATGGGCGACGACCCTGTTGAGGCCGCCTTCCAGTTCGCGGACGTTGGCCGTGATCTTGTGGGCCAGGAACTCCAATACCTTTGGCGGCATCTTGACCTCCAACTGCTCGGCCTTGGATTGCAGGATACCGAGACGCAGCTCATAAGTAGTGGCATGGATATCGGCCACCAGGCCGCAGTTGAGACGCGAAATCAGCCTTTCTTCCATGCCCTCCAGGTCCGACGGCGACTTGTCGGCGGAAATCACGATCTGGCGGCCCAGGTCGACCAGGGCATTGAAGGTATGGAAGAACTCTTCCTGGGTCGAATCCTTGCCGCTGATGAACTGAACGTCATCGATCATCAGCACGTCGACGGACCGGAACTGATCCTTGAAGTCGACCGTGTTCTGTTCACGCAGGGCGCGGATGAACCGGTACATGAACTTTTCGGCCGAAAGGTAGATGACGGTGCGTTCCGGGGTGTTTTCACGGATTTGCCAGGCCATGGCATGCATCAAATGAGTCTTGCCAAGGCCGACGCCGCCATACAGGAACAGCGGGTTGAACGGCACCTTGGCGGCCTCGGCGACGCGCTGGGAGGCGGCGTAGGCGAATTCGTTGGGCTTGCCGACGACGAAATGCTCGAAGGTGAAGCGGCGGTCCAGGGGGGCGCTGATATTACTCGGGTGGTTTTCGGATCTGTCCCTGTCGGCCCGGCCGGCCCCCTCGGCGCGGCCACCGGATAAGCCGGCCCTTGTCTCGGTGCCGGCGGGTTCGCGTTCCGGCTTGACATAAACGTCAACGCTGTGGACTTCGGGGTTTTCTTCGTTCCAAAGCTCGCACAGGCGGTCCAGATAATGGGCGACGATCCAATCCCGCATGAACCGCGTCGGCACCGAAATCTTGATCCGGCCGTCGCTGATGTGGCGAACGGTCATGGGTTTCAGCCAACTCAAGTAAGCGGCCTCGCCGATCTCGGCCCTGAGCAGGCCGCAAACGGCTTTCCATTGATCGTCCAAGGTTACTTCGGAATCGTCATCCCGGTTCGGCGCGGTTTCTTCCGTAACCATTTCCCCTACGTGCCCCCAACCGGCCTGGTCCAGGCCTCATCTGCCTCTGTCCCGCGAAACCCCGATTAACCGCCTTGCCGGCGGGAGGCTGAAAAAATTCACTCAAGGTCACTCAAGGAGCGTTGGCTTGGAACCAGCTTTTTTTTAGACCCGAGAAGGAAAACCGAAATTGCTGTCACCTGACGGCTCTCGCCTGGTTTCGTCCAGACCCTATTTCGTCCAGACCCTATCAAGCCAATTCCGGATTTAAAGACCTCGCAGCCCTCGAACGTACCCCTTGGAGAAAAAATTTCCGTTTTTGTAATCGGTTTTGGTGTCGCAAAAAAAATCTAACGTATGATGTAAAAAACGCCGGGTGGATTTTCTCCAGCGTTTTTCAAGACAAAAATTCTATACTTTGTTAGTTCCCCCGCGGTAAATTTTTTACTTAAATTTCCAACTATAAATAAACGGCATATAAAACTATCTTAAATATCGAAATGCCGAATTCTACGTTAACTATTTTCAGGAGACTCTATCTCGCCAGCCCGTCTAAGATCGAATATTAGGGCCGTGGGTGATTTCTGGCAACGTGATCGAAAGGGAACGCAGGAAAAAAACAAAAATAATTTTCTTGACAAAATTCACCGGACATAATCCCCCACCAATTTTGGCGACAAAAAAACCGCGGACCCTAAAGGGCCGCGGCGGACGATGCCGGGATGGCAGTCACAGCCCTCAGGCGGCCATCCCCT
>JAZFTA010000263.1:0-2020 GCA_036446415.1 Rhodospirillales bacterium
GCCGGCGGTTCGGGTATCCTTACCTCCATGGTGTGGTCGGACGGCCTGATAGAACTGGCCGAGGACCGTGGGCATGTTAACGAGGGCGAGATGATAGATTTCCTGCCCTTTGATGGAATTGGCTGAAAAAGGACATTGTCAATGAAACTGGTTTTTTTCGCCTGGCTTAGGGAGAAGGCCGGAACGGCCGAGGTGGAGGTTTCGCCGCCCGATACGGTGAGCGACGTCGGCTCGCTGATCGAATGGCTGAAGGAACAGGGCGGCGGCTATGGCGAGGCCTTCGCCGACCTCTCGGTGGTCCGGGTCGCCGTCAACCAGGAACATGTTAAACTGGACCATCCCGTTAAGGCCGGCGACGAGGTCGCCTTCTTCCCGCCGATCACCGGCGGCTGAGCGATGATCCGGGTCCAGTCCGAAGACTTCGATTTGGCCGCCGAGGTGGCCGCCATGAGCGGCGGCAACCTGGCCATCGGCGGGGTCTGCGCCTTCGTCGGCCTGGTCCGCGACTTCGCCGACGACGATTCCCGGATCAAGGCCATGACCCTTGAGCACTATCCGGGAATGACCGAAAAGGCCCTGGCCGGGATCGAAAAGGAGGCCAACCAACGCTGGCCCCTGGAGGCCAGCCTGATAATCCACCGTTACGGCAGGCTCGAGGCGGGCGACCGGATAGTCCTGGTCGCCGCCGCCTCGGCCCATCGTTCCGCCGCCTTTGATGCCTGCCGGTTCCTCATCGACTGGCTGAAGACCGAGGCCCCGTTCTGGAAGCTGGAGGAAGCCGCCTCCGGGACCCGCTGGGTCGAGGCCAAGGGCTCCGACGGCGAGGTCGCCGGGCGTTGGTCCAGGAAAGAGTAACCGCCATTTCTTACCAGGCCATATTCCTCGACTTCGACGGGGTGATTGTCGAATCCCCGGCCATCAAGATTGAATCCCTGATGGCCCTCTATAAGGGCCACGGACGGCGGGTAATGGAAAAGGTGAAGGCCCACATCGAGGCCAGCGAGGGCATATCGAGGCTGGTCAAGATCCGCCACTGCCACAAGGAGTACCTCGGCGTCGATCTGACCGAGGCGGAGCTGGACCGCCTGGGCCGGCGCTATACGGAACTGGTCGAGGACCGGGTGGCGGCCTGCCCGATGGTGGCCGGGGCGATGGAGTTGTTTGAGGGCTGCTATAAGAGTGTCGCCCTGTTCGTGGTCTCCGGCACGCCCCAGGAGGAGCTTCGCCGCATCGCCGAAAGAAGAGGCCTTACGCGATACTTCAAGGATGTCCGCGGCTCGCCCAAGGGCAAGGCCGAAATACTGAGGGAGCTTATCGCCGGACACTCCATAGACCCGGCCCGGGCCCTGTTCGTCGGCGACGCCATGGCCGATTACAACGCCTCCCGGGAATGTTCCGTTCCCTTCATCGGCCGGGTAGCGCCGGGCCGGGCCGGCATTTTTCCGGATGGCACCCCAACCGTCGGCGACCTTACCGAACTGAAGGTTTCTTAAACCTTTCCAAAATTGCTATGAATGTGGGGAACCGCCCCTTAAGGGAATGGAAAAAATGGTCAAGAACTACCAGTGGCCGGTCAAGGCCTACGCCAACGAATCCTTCCTCGACAGCCGCGAGGCCAGGCCGCTGCGTATATTGTCGGAATACCTGGAGCCGGAATCCAGGTTCGAAGAGTTCCAGTTGTCCGACACCATCGTCTTTTTCGGCTCGGCCCGCACCATGTCCATGAAGGACGCCGAAAAGGCCCTAAAAAAGGCCAGAAAGTCGGGAAACGGCGTGGCCCAAGCCGAACGCGGCCTGTTCATGGCCCGCTATTACGAAGAGGCCCGTGAACTGGCGTACCGTCTGACCGAGTGGTCAAAGGGGCTGGAGGACACGACGAGGCGTTTCGTGATCTGCACCGGCGGCGGTCCCGGCATAATGGAGGCCGCCAACCGCGGCGCCTCCGAGGCCAAGGGCATCAACGTCGGGCTCAACATCGCCATCCCCTTCGAGCAGTCGGACAACCCCTACATCACCCGCG
>JAZFTA010000264.1:0-2082 GCA_036446415.1 Rhodospirillales bacterium
AGCAGCGCTTATATATTGATGGGGGCTATATCAACAATTATCCCTAGTTATGCGGCATTCTTTCCGGTTTTCGCAACGCTGATATACTTTCGGAAACAGCATTATCTTTATTTCATTTTTGGCGGGGTGTTTTATCCAATATTAATCTTTGGTGCGGGGCTCCCTATTTATTTATTAAAACCGGAAGATTTAATGGGGGGCATTCTTAATGTTGCATTGTTCCTGATTTCCGGTACCGTTTCGGGGCTTATGTTCTGGCTCATCGCCATACGGCGAAATCGAATTTACGTTCCGTCTGAATAAGCTTGTTTGGCTCCGGCCATTTCAGAACGGCCCTCGCTGTATTTTCTGCCGTATGTTTTCGCGGCTGTCCTGTACTGGGGCAACGCCTTTTTGAATGACCTGTTCTCGTTGCTTGGACACGCCCACCCCGATGTCACGATCTTGAGTATACTCATAAAGTATCTTTGCCTTACGGCCATCGCCTTTTTCTGGCTGTTTTCGTTAATTTTGGACGTCCCGCCGGGTCGGCGTGGAAGCCGGTTCTGATCCTTAACCTCGCGGTGATCTTTCCAGGGGCCGTTCTGGAAGTTGTGGCTCTTGGATTTTATCTTGGGAGCCAATGGAATTCGTGGTTGTTATTATGCGTCTGGGCGGGTATCGCCTTGGTTCTGGTTCTATGGGCGCTTTGGCTGTTCCGGACCCGGACGTTCGCTCTCTATGCCGGGGACAAGTTCTGGCCCCGGCAATTCATCCTGGTCTGCGTGGGCGGGGCGGCGGTCTTCTTTTTTAGTGCTTTTCTGCTTTCTATTCTTTTCGTTGTTTGAGCCGATGACTCTTTTATCGGTTTTTCAGGGCATCGTTTTCCCGATAAAAGTCTATGCGGCGTCGCATGGAGGCTAGATTTACAAACGAGGAGTCGGAATAACAACGTCAATATCAAACGCAAAAAACCCGCCTCGGAATCTCCCCGGCGGGCTGCGGACGCACTTGTGGTGGTCGTTGAAGCGAATATATTACCGATATATACATAAGTCAAGGCTTTTTTTGCTGTTTTTTGTATTTATTTCTATCCAGCCCTATGAATCCCCGGCTTAAAACACGGCCTTAAATGACCGCCAAGCCCGCCCATGTCCGTTGGCGCTGAAAAGGAAGGCTCACTTAAGGACGCTTCAGGCGTTTCAGGCCTGGACGCTTTTTCTCAGGCATAAACGCTTCCGAAACGGTTGGCGATGAATGCTTTGTAGTCCACGTCTTCCTGGCGGACGAAGCCCGAAGCCGGGAGTTTTCCCTCACGGTGCATGTCGACCATGGCGCAAACGCCGGCCGCCGTCGTCTTCTGGATGGCGCTTTGGCCGTCCTCATCGTTATCGCCGTAGATCTTCCTGGCGTAGCTTTCCTGGGTCAGTGCCCCGTCCCTCATCCCGGTCACGGTGACGAAGATCAGGACCACGTCCTGGCGGGTCGAAGGGATGCCGAATTCTATGATCTCCTTGAACATTTCGCGGTGCTCGCCCAGTTTCAGGTCGCGCACCAACAGCCAGATCATGTCGCGGTGGCCGGGATAGCGCACGGTCTTGTAGTTGAGGTTCCTGACCTTCCCTTCCAGGGTTTCGCACAGGGTTCCGATGCCGCCCGAGGTGGAGAACGCCTCGTAATCGACGCCGTCGAGCGAGAAGTGCTCGAGCCCTTCGAGGGGAACCAGTTGGCGGCGCTCGCCGTCGTATATGGCCTCGCAGGTGTTGCAGTACTCGTTGATCAGGCCTTCGATGCTCCAGGTCAGGTTGTATTTGAGCGAGTTGTCGGGAAATTGGGGCAGGGCCCCGACCCGCAGCCTTACGTCATGGGGTTCGTCAAAGCCCTTAACCAGATGGCTGGCGACGATCGATATGAAACCCGGAGCCAGGCCGCATTGGGGCACGAACAAAGTGTCGGCGCCGTCGGCCAGATCACGGATCCGGCACGCCACGTCAACGTCCTCGGTAAGATCGAAGTAATGGACGCCGGCCGCCTTGGCGGCCTCGGCGGCCGGGATGTTAAGGAAATACGGCAGGGCGATTACCGAGACATCGACGCCGGCCA
>JAZFTA010000265.1:0-2448 GCA_036446415.1 Rhodospirillales bacterium
ATCTCCCGCTTGCCGAGAACCTCCTGGGCGTGTTCCAAACGCTTATTTTGATCCAAATCCATATAGATGGTGTTCAATGCGAAGCGCTTGAACCAATAGCGGGCCTCTTCCTTGTCGCGGACGACGCCAAGACCGTTGGCATAAAAATAACCAAGAAGGGGAAAAGCCCACTTGTCCCCTTGTTCGGCGGCAAAAAGGTAATTTTTCGCGGCCTTGGCATAATCCGGATCGAAGCATTCTCCGGATATGTACCAGTCCGCTACCGCGGTTTTGTATGAAGGGTCCGACGTTACGTCCATGTTTTTCATGTATTCTTCTTTTTCGGCGCAGGTCGGGGCACGGTTCACGGGCCCGCCTTTGCCGGCCTTTTCCTCCGCCGCCGCGATGGGAGACGCCGCCGGGATGGACCCGGCCAGCAGGACCAGGAAGATCAAACCGGCATTTATGATTGGATGCATTTACGCTCCCGCTTGTTTGCCCGCCCCCCATGGTAGCCGGTCGGGAGAATTACGCAACCCGGTACGGGCCGGAGGGCAAGGCCGAGGTGGTGGACATGATCGGCCAGTTGGCCGAACGCTCGGCGACTTCGGCGGAAATCCTCAAATCCCGCCTCCACCCCCTGCTCGACAAAAAGGACCGGGGCCTGATGGGGGAGGGGGGGCGGAGTTGGGGGATTATTTCACCACCAAGACAATAAGGGCGCCAAGGCGAGGCACTGCGAAGAAAAGGGGATGGGAAACTTTTTACCACAGAGATCACAGAGAACGCAGAGGAAGAAAGATAAGAGGGTTTCTTTTGCGCCTATGGCGCATTTCTTCTCATCTACATTTATCTCTGTGAACTCTGTGTGCTCTGTGGTTCACACTTCCTATTTCCTTTTTCCCTCAGCGCCTCTCAAGTCTCCGTGGTTTTCTTTCCGGTCATTCCCCAAACGTATCGGCGAATCGTTCGCGCAGTTGGGCTTTTTGCACCTTTCCCATGGCGTTGCGGGGCAGCTCGTCGATGAAAAATACCCGTTTCGGAATCTTGAAGCGGGCCAGCTTGCCGTCCAGCCCTTGGCATACCGACCGCTCGCTGATCGCGCCCATTGCATCGGCCACCACGACGGCGGTGACCGCCTCGCCTAAATCGGGATGGTGGATTCCGATGACGGCGCTCTCCCTGACGCCGTCCAGGCCGTCGATTTGGTTCTCGATCTCCTTGGGGTAGACGTTTAAGCCGCCCGAGATGATCATATCCTTGCCCCGGCCGGCGATGGAGACCCGCCCGTCGCCGCCGATGGCCGCCAGGTCGCCGGTGATGAACCAGCCGTCGGGGCTGAAATCCTCGTTCGTGTTTTCCTCCTTGCCCCAATAGCCCTTGAACACGTTGGGGCCGGTTATCTCCAATATCCCGATGCCGCCGTCCTCTCCGGCCAGCCGGACCCGCACCCCGGGAAGCGGGAAGCCGACGGTGGAGGGCAGCCGCTCGCCGTTAAGAGGGTTCGAGGCGATCATCCCGGTCTCGGTCATGCCGTAGCGCTCCAGGATGCGGTGTCCGGAGCGTTCCTCGAAGGCCCGGAAGGTCTCGGCCCCCAGCGGCGCCGAACCCGAGATGAAGAGCCGCATGTTGGCGCAGAGTTCCGGGGTCAGCCCGGGATGGCCGGCCAGCCGCGTATAGAAGGTCGGCACCCCCATCATCACCGTCGATCGGGGCAGGACTTCGATGACCGCATCGGCCTCGAAACGGGCCAGGAACAGCACGGTTGAGGCGTTGAGCAGGGCGCAGTGCAGGGCCACGAACAGTCCATGGACGTGGAAGATGGGCAATGCGTGGAGCAGCACGTCTCCATCGCGCCAGCCCCAGATGCGGTGCAGGGCCAGTGCGTTGGAGGCCAGGTTGGCGTGAGTGATCATGGCCCCCTTGGGACGTCCCGTGGTCCCCGAGGTGTAAAGGATCGCGGCCAGATCATCGGTTTCCCTCTCGACCGCCCCGGCCCTGGGCTCGAGGCCGGCGCTTTGCTCGCTCAGGCTTCCCGAGCCGTCGGCCCCCAGGGTCAGTACATGGCCGACCCCCGCCGCCTCGGCGGCCGCCGTCAGGGCGGCCGCGACGCCGGGGCCGCAAACCAGCACCCGGGGCTCGGCGTCGCCCAGGAAATAGCCGATCTCGTCGGCCGTATAGGCCGGGTTGAGCGGCAGGTAGACCGCCCCCGCCTTGAGGCAGGCCAGGTAGAGCAGGACCGCCTGGGGGGACTTGTCGACCTGCGCGGCGACCCGGTCGCCGGGCTTAACGCCGAGATCGCCGAGCAGCCGCGTCATCCGCCCCGCCGAGGCCTCGATGTCGCCATAAGACAGCTTGGCGCCGTCCCCGGTTTCCAGGAAGGTGGTCCGGGGATCGGCCGGCAGGCGGCTGGTGAACAGGTCGTATAGGTTGGCGCTCATGGTCTAAGGTTGTTCGTGGTTTTCCTTA
>JAZFTA010000266.1:0-4598 GCA_036446415.1 Rhodospirillales bacterium
CTCGCCGGCGATCATGTCGATGGCCCCGGAAAGCAGGTTGGCCTCAAGGGCCGCGGTGTTGGAGATGACGCGGACCACGATCCGCTTGAAATGGGGTTTCCTGCCCCACCATGTGGGGTTGGGCTCGAGCACCACGTGCGAGCCCGGCTCGACCTGGGCGATCACATAGGGGCCGAAGTAAAGCCCCTCGTTGGTGGTGTCGGAATCAAACGTGGTGCGGTGCTTGTATTCCTTGGGGTCGGCGAAGGCCAGCTCGTCCAGGTGGACGGGTATCAGCGAGAAGCCGTTGATGGCGTTGTATTCGAAGGTCAGCTTGTCGAAATGCATGGTGAAGGTCTTGTCGTCAACCACCTCGATCCTGTAAAGCGAACGGTAGAACTCCATCGACCCGACGCCGCTTTTGGGGTGGCGGCCGACCTTCCAGGTAAAGACCACGTCCTTGGTGGTGACCGGCGCCCCGTCTCCCCACACCGCATCGGGACGGATCGTATAAGTTACGGCGATTCCACGCTGGCCCTTGGTCGTCGTCTCGGGCGCCGCCAGTCCATTTTCGATGGTCGGCAATTCGGTGCACAGCATGCACACCAGTTTCCAGTCCCCGTCATAGGCGGTGAACGGACGCCGCGTCATGGCCAGTATGTAGGTCTTGGCCAGCATGGAATCGATATTGGGGTGGAATGTGGACGGGAACTGGGTGGTTCCGATCACCAGTTGGTCACGGTCCGCCCAGGCCGGCCGAGCCGACAGGGCCAGGACCGAAACAACAAGCGCCAAAAGAAAACGCACCATTCCCCCTCCCATCAAATCAAGGGGGGACTATAACATCGATCGGTTATTACATCCGGTGCTGTCTCCAGAATATTCCGTTGGCCCGCTGCATTTCCCGGACATATTCGATGATCGAGATGGTTTCGTTCCTAGACACCTGTGGCTGGGGCGCCATATCGCCGAAGTTCCAGTGATGCCTGGGCACGCCGTCTTTCACCGCCCTGAGGAATGAATTGTCGTCATGGTGTCCGGGATTGTAGGTGTCATGAAGCAGGGGCGGCCCCTGTTCGGTGCCGGTGGCGTTGTCTCCGTGGCAGGCGGCGCAGTTTTCGTCGAATGCGGTTTTGCCGGCTTTGGCCCGCCCCGACAGCGCCGCCAACTTGACGGTGTCAGGCGTCACGACACGATTGGCGGCGGGCCGCGATTCGGGCGAAGGCGAGACAAACCTCCAACCAATCACGCCCAGCCCCAACCCCAAAACCGCGATCACCGCAATGGCGGGAAGACGGTCCCGGATTGTTTCGAGAAATTTCATCAATCCCTTACCGTGATTTGAGAACTTTTCGTTTATCCTGATACTCCTCAGAGTCGATTTCGCCCAGGGCGTAGCGTTCGCCGAGAACATCAAGGGCGCCTTTGCCGTCGCCGTGTCCGCAAACGGACCTGCCGTGCCACATGCGGCTGATGAGCCAGACGGCGGCGATCATCAGCAAAATGGTCAGGATCAGCGCAAATGGTCCATGGAAGCCCATAGTGGGATACATGACTTCGTTCATCATATTCGTCTCCATATTTCTTGTGAAAAAATCGGCCGGCCCGCCGGGGGGATAGAGGGGGGAAGCGGGCCGGCCGTTCATGACCGCATATGGTGATTAATCGGGGAGGGATTAATCAGCCAGACTTTGCCGTCCGGTCTTGCGGTCGAACTCATATGTGCGGACCAGGGAATCGTCCTTGGTGACGATGGTCGCGGTTATGGTGTCGGCGTTCTTTTCGACGACCTTGCCGACCTTGAGGTTGGGATTGGCGTGCCGGGTCAGGCGTTTTTCCATCATCGCCTTGACGCCGTCGGTGGTCAGTTCCTGGTCCAAAGACGCCTGTTGACCCGGGCAGTCGTTTGAGCCTCCTTGGCCCATCATGCCGTAGCCCATGCCATGCCCCTGGCCGTGCCCCTGGCCGTGCATGCCTTGGCCCATCATGCCCTGGCCCATGCCTTGGCCGTGCATGCCTTGGCCCATCATGCCGTAGCCCATGCCTTGGCCGTGCATGCCCTGGCCCATGCCTTGGCTGGGGCCATGGGCGTAGGCGGCGCCGGCGGCGGCGAGGCTGATCACAGCGGCGGCTGCGATAGCGGTAATGGTCGTGCGTTTCATGACTGTTCTCCGTATTTTCGGTGTATTTTCGGTGATTGGCTGTCGGGAACAGTAAAGCGCCGTTTTGTAACTGTATGATGTCGGCAAACCGGCCCTTTGGTAACCGGGTGTTTCAGGGGACCGGCCTGTTACATTCAGTTACTATGTTTCCGGCCCCTGTATCGGCGGGGCGGGTTATAGTTTTGTCATGGAAAAGTCGCCGCACATTCTTATCGTCGATGACGACCGGGAAATCCGCGACCTTTTGGCGAGGTTTCTCGGCGACCATGGATTGCGCGCTTCATGCGCCGCCGACGGCCGCGAGATGCGCCGGGCTCTGAACGACGGCGCCATCGACCTGATCGTCCTCGATTTGATGCTGCCGGGAGAGGACGGCCTGACCCTTTGCCGCGATCTCAGGGCGGTTTCCGACATCCCGGTGATCATGCTGACCGCCATGGGCGAGGAGACGGATCGCATCGTCGGTCTCGAGATGGGGGCCGACGATTACCTGCCCAAACCCTTCAATCCGCGTGAACTGGTGGCCCGCATAAAGTCGGTGCTGAGGCGCGCCGAGGGCCTTCCCCGGCGCCGCGCGGACGAGGACGCCAGGGTCATTTCATTTTCCGGCTGGCGGCTGGATATGGACAAGCGCGAGCTGATCTCGCCCGACCGGGTCATGGTACCGCTGAGCGGCGGCGAGTACGCGCTTCTGGTCGCCTTCGTCGCCCATCCCCAGCGGGTGTTGAGCCGCGATCAGCTTCTCGACCTGGCCCGGGGCCGCGAGGCCCAGCCCTTCGACCGCTCCGTCGACATCCAGGTCAGCCGCCTGCGCCGCAAGATCGAGGAAGATCCCAAACGGCCCCGGATCATCAAGACCGTCCGCGGCGGCGGCTACATGTTCTCGGCCAATGTGGAGAGGACATGACGCGGATTATCCCCCAGACAATCTTCGGGCGCACGGTGGGGGTGCTGCTGGTGGGGCTGGTGGTCTCCCATATGATTTCGCTGTTCATCTATTCCAGCGACCGCCGCACCACGTTGAGCGCCGAACATGGAGACCGGATCGCCAGACGCGTCGCCGCTGTCGTTCAGGTGGTCGGGGAAACGCCAAAAGAATCCCGTCCGGTTCTGGTCCGCAACCTGAGCGGACCCGGTTTCGGTATAACCTGGACCGCTGAAAGCGCGGTCAAGAAAGGCGGCTGGGGGTGGAGGGCGGGGCCGCTGCGGGCGGCTTTGGAAGGCTATCTCGGCGATCAAGTCTCGAAACGTGTTCGCATCGCTTACAGCAAAATAAACGCCTCCGGCCAAGCCGGTGGAATGGATAGCAGCGATCCCATGGGGGCCATGAGAGGGCACATGAGCCATATGAAGGAGCGGTGGCCGGTGATGTTCCGCTCCCCGCGCATGAGCCGCTTGGCCGAGAACTGGCATGAAAACCGAATCCTTCAACTGTCGTATCGGCTGGGCGACCGAAGCTGGATAAACTTCGCGGTTCCTTCGGTGAGGCTGACGCCGTTCTGGACGTCCAGGATGTTTTTCTCGGTGGTCTTGATGACGGTGGCGGTGACCGGGCTTTCGGTATGGGCGGTCCGCCGTTCGATGGCGCCGCTGGCCATGTTCGCCCGCGCCGCCGAGAGGTTGGGCCTTGACGTCAACGCCCCGGCCCTGCCGGTTGAAGGGCCGCGCGAGGTGCGAAGGGCGGCCGGGGCCTTTAACGAGATGCAGGGACGCCTGAAAAGCTTCGTTCACAACCGGACCCAGATGCTGGCCGCCATTTCGCACGACCTCAGGACCCCGATCACCAGGCTTAAACTGCGGGCCGAGTTCGTCGATGACGCCGAGCAGAGGAAAAAGATGCTGGTCGATCTCGACCAGATGGAGGCGATGATCGCCTCGACTCTAAGCTTCGCGCGCGACGATGCGGCCGGGGAGGCGGCCCGGGAATTCGACCTCGCCGCCCTGTTGAGGGATTCGTGCGAAGCGGCGGCGGACACCGGAATGGACGCCGCGTACAGTGGTCCCGATAAATTTCCCTTCACCGGCCGCCCGCTGGCTTTAAAGCGGGCCGTGGGCAACCTCATCGACAACGCCGTCAAGTACGGCGGATCAGCCCGTGTCACTCTGGAAGGGAGTGGGGAAGGGGTTAGCGTGACGGTCGATGATGATGGTCCCGGCCTGCCCGAAGGCGAATTGGAAAAGGTTTTCGATCCCTTCTACCGGGGCGACGCGGCCCGCGGTCTTGATGGCGGGGGCAGCGGTCTCGGTCTGTCCGTGGTCCGCTCGATCGTCCAGGCCCACGGCGGCGAGGTCCGTTTAAGCAACCTGGCCGGGGGCGGACTGAAGGCGGCGGTGAAGCTGCCGGTGACGCCGCCCAAGGGTGGTTAGTGGCCTGTACCTCCGTGGGCCGCCGACCAGGCCTTGGGATCGTCGAGGAACTCGCGGACCCCGGCTATGGCCTGGGGCTCGAAGCGCCGT
>JAZFTA010000267.1:0-3296 GCA_036446415.1 Rhodospirillales bacterium
TCCTGGCCAACCGCGAAGCGGTGCTGGAGGTGCTCGGCCGCTTCGACGAGGACCTGACGGCCCTTAAAAGCGCCGTCCGCCGGTCCGACGGCGAGATGCTGATCGAGGCCTTCAAGCGGACCCGCGACATCCGCCGGGGCGTCATCAAGGCCAAACAGGACACCCCCGAAGAGGTCAAGCTGGCCAAGAAGGAAGAGTGAGGGGGGTGTCTTAAAGCGGCAGGCCGGATCTGGCGGTGGCCTTTTCCCAGGTCTTGTCCGGATCGTCGGCGAAGATCAGCGCTTTATCCGCCGGGGCCGTCGTCCAGTCGTCCCTGGCCATCTCGCTTTCCAGCTGCCCGGCCCCCCAACCGGCGTAGCCGAAGACGAACAGGTGGTCTTTCGGGCCGGCCCCCCGGGCGATCGCCTTGAGCACGCTTGAACGCACGGTCAGGGCCAGATGGCCGCCCAGGAACGTGGTCCCCGGACCCTCGTAATCGACGCTGTGCAGCACCAACAGGCTTCCCGTGTTGACCGGCCCGCCGTAATTGAGGCGCGCCTCGCCGCTCACCCCTTGGGCCTCTATTTCGAACCCCTCGAGGAAGCTGGCCATCGGCCCGCTGCCGATGAGCCGGTTGACGATCAGGCCCATCGCCCCCTCTCTGTCGTGCTTGACCATGTAGATAACGCTTTCGACGAAACGGGGATCGGCCATCTTGGGCTTGGCCACCAGGAACTTGCCGGTTAAGTAGATGCTGCCCGACTTTTCAGCGCCGCTGGAACCGGGCGGGAAAGCCAGGACCAAAAGGCAGGCCAATGTTGGTAAGAAAAAAATACGCGAAATTGTGGCCCGGCGTGACATCTCACTCGGCCCCCTTAGGCTCCGGGGATTGCATGGTAGCGTTTTCCTGGGGGCTGCTTGGGGGGCCGTCCGCCCTGTCACTATTGTCCCATTTTACGGCAGGCCACTTTACAGTAGGTATGTCGGCCAGCTTCACCGGCCCCGCGAACAGCTTTTGGTCCTGAATGGTGATCGCCAGATTGAGGGCCGGGGGGCCGCCGCCTTCAGGCCTTCTCGACATAACCCCCAGCAACAGCTTGGCGGCCATGGCGTCGGCGCCGCCGACCAGGCCGTGGCGTTTGAGGGTGTCTATGATCTCGAAAAATCCCTGCACCTTGGCGGTGAAGGCGCCGATGGGCTGGACCTCGGCGTCGACGGCCATGGTGCCCGACGCCTTGATGGTCATCGGCCCGTAGACGGCCCTGAGATCACGGACTTCGACGGTGCCGCCAAGATCGCGCCAGACGGCCAGGGAATCGGGCCACGAACCCGGCCCAACGGGGCCCAGCACCCCGGCCTCGAAGCTCAGGCTTTCGATAACGTGGCCCAAGGGCAGCCCCATATCCCTGGGGACCGTCATCCCCTCGCCGTCGAAGCGGAGGTCGAAGGTGGGGGTCCGGTAATCGGCGTCCCCGTCCGGATAGCGGGCCAGGGTAAGGTCGGCCCGCCTGGCGGCGATAATACTGGCCGGTTTACTGGCCTCTTTCCCGGCCGCCGCCAGGTCCAGGTCCCTGATCCTGATTTCCGCCGCCGCCGGTCCGTCGACACTTAAGTCGAAATCAAGGACGGCGCCGATAGCTCCGCCGCCGCGGTAGGTTTTGGCCCCGCCGGGGCCGGGGAAGGTGAACCGGTGGCCGCCCTCGAGGGCCACCTCAACCAGGTCGGGGCGCCACGGACGGGCCTCAATCGTGGCCCTTTGGCCGGACCACGACCAGGCCCCGTCGGGGGCTGTAACTTCAGGCTTATCGGCGCTAAGGCGGACCCGGAAGGGAAAGCCGCCAAGCACCGGCTCCGAATGGCTTATCCGGTAGCCGCCGGCCCGCATGTCCTTGGCCCATTCCTCCAGCCCGCCCTTGAACATAAAGGCCACCACGAACCAGAATATGACGTAGACGATTGCCGAAAGGAAAACGACGGTGAACGCCGTCATCCCCCTCTGAAGATTCCTCAGCAGGGCCGGAGCCCGGTAATCAAGCGCTGCGTGGCGATGGGAAGAAGGTATGAACCTGCGTTTGGGGCGAAAGGGCATGGTCGAACGTTAAGTCCTGTTTTTCCTGGGCCGGACTTTATTTATAGTGCGTTCGGAAGATTAGGGACAGGACGATGGCTGAAAACGGCATCTGGATATTCGCCTACGGCTCATTGATGTGGCGTCCGGGATTTGAATTTACGGGGGTCGGCCCGGCCCTTCTCAGGGGCTATCACCGGGCGCTGTGCCTCTATTCCATCGTCTACAGGGGAACCCCGGAAAAACCCGGACTGGTGATGGGCCTGGACCGGGGCGGATCGTGCCGGGGCCTGGCCTATAAGGTGGCGGCAAGGGAGGCCGGGGCTGCCCTGGCCATGCTCGATGAGCGCGAACTGGCCACCAACGCCTACCGGCGCAAGTTGCTGAAGGTCCGGCTGGACGGCGGAAAGACCGTCAAGGCCCACGCCTACGTCATCATCCGCGATCATGCGCAGTATGCCGGGGGGTTGGCCCAAGAGCGGGTGATCGAAGTTCTGTTGCAGGGCCACGGCCCGGAAGGCTCGAGCCTCGATTACCTGAAGAACACCGTCGCCCACCTGGACGATCTGGGCATCCCCGACGGGCCGCTGCACGCCATATTGAAAAAGGCCATACTGGAAAAGGCGGAGGGGTGAGAATTAGAAGGCCGTTCCCGCCTCAACTGCACTTGGAGTACCCGCAGGCCGTGCACACGTCGCAGCCTTCCTGGCGGATCAGGTTGGGCTGGTCGCACTTGGGGCAGTAGCGGAATCGGGAATCGGCTGGGGCAACGTCGCCTTGCCGGCCGGCCGGCTCATAGGGCGGGGCCAGGTTGACGACCCGGGCCACGGCCTGGGGCCGGTCCTCGGCCAGGGCGCCCGGCGCGCTGATGAAGCCGATGTTGATCATGTGCTGTTCGATGACCCCGCCGATGGCGGCCAGCAACGACGGCACGTACCTGCCGCCCATCCAGTGGCCGCCCCGGGGATCGAACACCGCCTTCAGCTCATCGACCACGAACGAGACGTCGCCGCCCCGCCTGAACACCGCCGAGATCATCCGGGTCAGGGCCACCGTCCAGGCGTAGTGCTCGGTGTTCTTGGAATTGATGAACACCTCGAAGGGGCGGACGCGGCCCTGGTCGTCGACGATGTCGTTAAGGGTGATGTAGATGGCGTGGTCGCTTTCCGGCCAGCGCACCTTGTATGTGGCCCCGGGCAGGGCGCCGGGCCGGTCCAGGGGCTGGAACAGTTGCGAGACGTTGCCGGCG
>JAZFTA010000268.1:0-3091 GCA_036446415.1 Rhodospirillales bacterium
CATATGAGCACCGAGCCCAACATCGCCTCCACCGAATACCTCGGCGAGAAATGGACCTTTATCGACTGTCCGGGCTCCATCGAACTGATCCAGGACACCTACAACGCCCTGATGGCCGCCGATACGGCGGTGGTGGTGTGCGAGGCCGACGTCGACAAGGCGCTGACCGTGGCCCCGCTGCTGAAGTTCCTGAACGTCCACGGCATTCCCCACATGATCTTCATAAACAAGCTGGACACCCAGCTCGGCAGCGTCAAGGACACCTTGACCGCCCTCCAGGCCTATTCGGACCATCCCCTGGTCATGCGCGAGATACCCATCCGCGAGGGCGACCAAATAACCGGCTTCGTCGATCTGGTCAGCGAGCGGGCCTACAGGTGGAACCCGGACAATCCGTCGGAGATCATCCAGACCCCCGATTCGGTGGCCGAGCGCGAGGAGGAAGCCCGCACCGAAATGCTCGAATACCTGGCCGACTTCGATGATTCGCTGCTCGAATCCCTGCTTGAGGACACCATCCCCTCGAGTGATGAAATCTACGGCCACATGACCAGGGAACTGCAGGACGGCTACATAGTCCCGGTGTTTTTCGGGGCCGGCGAGCACAACAACGGGGTCCGCCGGTTGTTGAAGGCCTTGCGCCACGAAACGCCCGAACCGTCCAGGACATTCGAGAGGCTGGGCATCGAGGCCGGCGGCGCCAAATGCGTGGCCCGGGTCTTCAAGACCCTGCACGCCGCCCACACCGGCAAGATGTCGCTGGCCAGGGTTTGGACGGGCGAGGTCGCCGACGGCATGATCCTGAACGGATCGAAGGTAAGCGGGCTGGGCCGCATGATGGGCCAGAAGCAGGAGAAAATCAGCAAGGCCGCGGTCGGCGAGGTGGTGGCCTTGGGCCGCATGGACGAGGTAGTCACCGGCGATCTGCTGTCCGACGACTCGAATGCTTCGGGCGGCGAGTGGCCCGAACCCTTGCCGCCTCAGTTCTCGCTGGCCATCCATGCCGAGAACCGTTCCGACGAGGTGAAGCTTCCGGGCGCCCTGACCAAGATGACCGAGGAAGACCCCTCGCTGTCTTTCGAGCATAGCGCCGACACCAACGAACTGTTGTTGTGGGGGCAGGGCGAGATGCACCTTTTGATCGCCGTCGACCGCCTGAAAAACCGCTACAGCCTGGGCGTCGCCTCGGCCCGGCCGCAGGTCCCCTACAAGGAGACCATCCGCAAGCCGACCACGCAGCATTCCCGCCACAAGAAACAAAGCGGCGGCCACGGCCAGTTCGGCGACGTCCATATAGACATCAAGCCGCTGCCCCGCGGGTCCGGCTTCACCTTCGCCCAGACCATTTCCGGCGGCGTCGTGCCAAGGCAGTACTTCTCGGCCATCGAGAACGGCGTAAAGGAATACATGAGCCGCGGCCCACTCGGTTTCCAGGTGGTCGATATTTCGGTGACCCTGACCGACGGCCAGCACCATGCGGTCGACAGTTCCGACATGGCCTTCCGGGCGGCCGCCCAGCTGGCCATGCGCCAAGGCATGCCAAACTGCGCCCCGGTGCTGCTGGAGCCCATCTTCAAGGTCGATATCACGCTGCCCAACGAGTTCACCTCCAAGATACAGCGCCTGGTAAGCGGACGCAGGGGGCAGATACTGGGCTTCGACGCCAATCCCGGCTGGAAGGGTTGGGACCAGGTAAGCGTGCAGCTCCCCCAATCGGAGATGCACGACCTGATCATCGAGTTGCGCTCGATGACGCTCGGCGTCGGCGCCTTTAAGTGGCGGTTGGACCACCTTCAGGAACTGACCGGCAGGGAGGCCGAACAGGTGGTCTCGGCCCGCGCCGAGGCCTTGGCGAACTGATTAATTAAAAAAAGCCGGAAACCCGAAGGTTCCCGGCAAGTTTTAAACAGGGAGGCTACACGTCTATTAGACGCGTGGGCTTGCCACTCAATCGGGGGGGAGAGGGGAAGCAAGCCCTTTTCCGGGTTTTGCGCCCGGAAAGTTAATGACATTGCGCTGCAATATCATCTTATTTGCATATATATGTATCCGGGGACCAAAATACTAGGGACAAAACCACAAACCAGCCATGCATTTTATGCATGGCTGGTTTGGGTCTACAGCCCGCCTTCGGCTATCTTGCCGATCAAAAAGTCGCGGAACACGCCGATCCGCTTGGAATTCCTTAGTTCCATCGGATAAACGAAAAAAACATCGTAGCTGGGGCCGTACAGCTCGGGCAGCACCTGGACCAGGTTGCCGGCTTCGAAGCTCATGTAATCGGGCAGGCTGGCCAGTCCGAGGCCGCTTTGCACGGCCCGGAAGATGCCATATATGCTGTTGACCCCGAGGACGGCTTTGCGCGGCTCTTCTCCGTCCTTGCGGCCGGCATCGAGCAGCCAGTTGAGACCGTCGATCGCCGGGCTGGCGTCCTCGCCGTAGACGATGATCTTGTGGTTGTCCAGGTCCCCGGCCTTCTTCGGCATTCCGTATTTCTTTAGATATCCCGGGGCCGCGTAAACGTGGTGTTTAAAGGTCTTCAGGCGGCGCTGGATGAGGTCCGGCTGGCGGGGAGGGGCCATGCGGATGGCGATATCGGCCTCGCGCATGGAAAGGTCCAACTCGGTGTCGGCGAGAACCAGGGAGACGTCTATGTCGGGGTTGAGTTTGAGGAACTCCTTAATGCGCGGGGTCAGCCAAACGGAGCCAAAGCCCACGGTGGTGGTGATCTTAAGCGGCCCCTGGGGGCGGTCGTGGCTTTCCTTGAGGTTTGCTTCGGTCATCGCCAGCCTGGCGAATACATCATGGGCGGTGGCATACAGTATTTCGCCCTGTTCGGTCAGCTTGAGGCCCCGCGCATGGCGGTGGAACAGGACGACGTTGAGGCTTTCCTCGAGGCCCGCGATCTGGCGGCTGACCGCCGACTGGCTGAGGTTCAGCAATTCCCCGGCCCGGGTGAAGCTTCCCGCACCGGCGACCTCGTGAAAAACGCGTAGCTTGTCCCAATCCATTTTTCAGCCTTTATCCTCTAGCGCAGGTGTTGGCCCAGGAAGCGTTCGGCCTCGATGGCGCTCATGCAGCCGGTGCCGGC
>JAZFTA010000269.1:0-3062 GCA_036446415.1 Rhodospirillales bacterium
ATGATGGCCTTTTTCCTGCTCTTGTGGCTGCTCAATTCGGTGACCCAGGAACAACTTGAAGGTATCGCCGAACATTTTGCTCCAATCTCCGTCTCCTCCTCTACCAGCGGCAGCGGCGAAATTCTGGGCGGCAAGGTTATGGGCGAAGAAGGCGCCATGGATGTTTCAGCGTCGCGGGCAACCGTTACCCTCGACCTGCCGCCGCCGTCGGCGGGGTCGGGCGGCGAGGCGTCCGACGCAAATGAAGAGGCAAGTCGGCAAAAAGAAGAGAAACAGTTCGAAGACGCGACGGAGGAGTTGCGCCAAGCCATCGACAGCGTTCCTTCGCTTAAACGATTGGCCAAGAGTATTCTGATCGACAATACCCCGGAGGGGCTGCGGATTCAGATAGTCGACCAGAAAGGCCTGGCGATGTTCCCCAGCGGCGGCGCCGAAATGTACCTGCATACCAAAAAGGTCCTGGAACTGGTCACCAAGGTTATTCTGGGCATGCCTCAGAAAATATCCATTTCCGGTCATACCGACTCGGTCAAATTCCATACCGACAGCGGCTACTCCAACTGGGAGCTTTCCTCCGACCGGGCCAACGCAAGCCGCCGGGTCATTGAGAGATTCGGGATTCCATACGAGCGGGTCGCCAAGGTGGTCGGCAAGGCCGCTACCGAGCCCCTGTTGCCGGATGATCCCGAGAGCGCCCGCAATCGGCGTCTCAGCATTGTCCTGCTTAGGGGTACGGGGCGTGATAAGGAAACCGCGCCGGCTCCTGGGCAAACCCCGGCGCTGCCTGAACTCCCCAAGGATATGCCACAGGGACAGGTTACGGCCCCTCCGGCGCCTAAAACCCCTGCCCCGAAAATGCCCGCGGCGTCGCGGAAAGGACAGCCGGAGATTCCACCACCACCGGAAATGCCGGCGGCGCCGCAAGGACAGATAGACATCCCGCCGCCCCCGGAAATGCCGTCGGGACCCATTCCCAAATAGTTATGTAATATGAAACACAAACCGTTACACACTACGCGTTTCTTCTTCGCCACACCCCCCCTTCCCTGTCCTTATATACCAGGCAAGATGGAACGCCGGGTGGTCAGCGAGTTGGTGGGGCGCGACGCCTCTATCCTTCATTACGGACTGTCGATGGCTGGTTTCCGCCGCAGCCATTCCATAGCCTACGCCCCGGCTTGCCCGGATTGCACGGCCTGTGTCGCGGTAAGGGTAGTGGTCGGTGATTTCATCCCTTCACGTTCGCAACGGCGGGTCAGGAACCGCAACCGGGAAATCCAGGTTATGGAGCTTCCGGCGCGCGCTACCGAAGAGCAGTTCACGCTATTTGGGAAATACCAAAGTTCACGCCACGATGGCGGTGATATGGAAAAAATGGATTTCCAGGATTATCTGGCGATGGTCGAGGATACCCCCGTGGAAACCGTCCTGGTCGAGTTTCGCGATGGAGGCGGTGACCTTATCGGGGTCTGCCTTTCCGACTTTGTCGTTGACGGGATGTCCGCGGTCTACAGTTTTTTCGATCCCACGCTTCACCGGCAAAGCCTTGGCACCTTTATGATCATGTGGCTGATTGAAAAGGCCAAGGGTCTTAATCTGGAAAATTTGTACCTTGGATTCTGGATCGCCGATTGCTCCAAAATGGAGTACAAAAAATACTTTCAGCCATTGCAGGGACATACCCCCGAAGGATGGCGGACTTTGAATATTTAAGTTCCTGGCGGATTAGCGAAAATTGCTTTTGGCGAACTCCGCGTATAAATTTTTTCTATCTGAGCAATAGAGGTTCAATCCTATGAAACGCCGCCAATTTATTAAAGGCGCCGCCGCCGGTTTCGCCGGCGCCGCGGTTGCTTCGGTGTCCGCTCCCGCAATCGCCCAGGGCAAGAGGGAGCTTAAAATGGTCACTACATGGCCCAAGAACTTCCCTGGACTTGGGACCGGCGCCCAGAGACTGGCCGACCGCATCACCAATATGAGCGGAGGCTCTATCACCGTAAAACTCTTCGCCGCCGGTGAACTGGTCCCGCCGTTCGAGTCATTCGACGCCGTATCCAGCGGCACCGCCGATATGTACCACGGCGTCGAGTATTACTGGCAGGGCAAGTCCAAGGCCTTCAATTTTTTCGCCACCGTTCCCTTCGGCCTGACCGCTACCGAAATGGACGCCTGGGTATATCACGGCGGCGGTCAGCGGCTTTGGGACGAAGTGTCCGCCGGCTTCAATATAAAACCCTTCCTGGCCGGCAACACCGGGGTCCGGATGGGGGGGTGGTTCAACAAGGAAATCAACTCCCTGGAAGACTACAAGGGGGTAAAGATCAGGATGCCGGGCCTGGGCGGCGAGGTGCTTCGCCGTATCGGCGCGGCGGCGCTCAATCTGCCGGGCGGCGAGATTTTCCCGGCCCTGCAATCGGGCGCCATTGACGCCACCGAATGGGTGGGCCCGTGGAACGACCTGGCCTTCGGCTTTTACAAGGTGGCTAAATATTATTACTGGCCGGGTTTTCACCAGCCCGGCACGGCATTGAGTTGCGGGGTCAATCTCAAACTGTGGGAAAGCCTTTCCCCCGAACAAAAGGCCATCATCACCTCGGCTACGGCGGCCGAGAACAATTACGTGCTGGCCGAGTTCAACGCCCAGAACGGCGCCGCCCTGGATGTCCTGATCAACAAGCACAAAGTTAAGTTGCGCAAGTTCTCCAATCCTGTTTTGCAGGCCATCGGCAAGGTTTCGGGCGAGGTGGTTTCGGAGGTCGCCGCCGCCGACCCGGCGACCAGGAAGGTCTATGACAGTTTCATGGATTTCCGCAAGAAATCCATTTCATGGTCCAAGATTTCCGACCAGGCCTACTGGAAAGCCAGGCTCCTTCCCTTCAAATACGGGGGATGAACGGGGTTTTTTCTTATGGCTTTCCTGTACCAGCAGCCTGCTGGAATATCCTTCAAGAGAACTTGTTGTTGCGGGCGAATCCCTTCGGCGCCATGCGTCCGGCCTGGGCCCTTTTGCCGAGCCAGGCGGCAAGGTCGTTCTCGGTACGCCCGCCCTTGCCCGAGCGCCA
>JAZFTA010000270.1:0-7426 GCA_036446415.1 Rhodospirillales bacterium
CTACGGCATCGGCCAGATCCTGCTGGCCCGGCGCATGGGCAGGAAGCGGATCATCGCCGATACCGGGGCCGGCCAGCACGGGGTCGCCACCGCCACCGTGTGCGCCCTGTTCGACTTGCCCTGCACCGTCTACATGGGAACCAAGGACATCGGCCGCCAAGCCCCCAACGTCTACCGCATGAAGATGCTGGGGGCCGAGGTTCGTCCGGTGACGGCGGGCTCGCGCAGCCTCAAGGACGCCCTGAACGAGGCCTTGCGGGACTGGGTAGCCAACGTCGAGGACACCTATTACCTGATCGGCACCGCCGCCGGGCCGCACCCCTATCCAAGGATGGTGCGCGACTTCCAGACAGTGATCGGTGACGAGGTCCGGAGCCAGATCATGGAGGCCGAAGGCCGGCTGCCGGATTCGCTTGTCGCCTGCATTGGCGGCGGCTCCAACGCCTTGGGGTTGTTCCACCCCTTTCTCGACGACAAGGAGGTCAAGATCATCGCCGTCGAGGCGGCCGGCGAAGGGCTTGAAACTACCAAGCACGCGGCGTCGCTGTCAGCCGGCTCGGCCGGCGTGTTGCACGGCAACCGGACCTATCTGCTCCAGGACGGGGACGGCCAGATCGAAGAGGCCCACTCAATATCGGCCGGTCTGGACTATCCGGGCATCGGCCCTGAACACGCCTGGCTGCATGATGTCGGCCGCGTCGAGTATGTCTCGGCCACCGACGCCGAGGCGATCGAAGCCTTCCACCGGCTTACCCGCCTCGAAGGCATTATCCCGGCCCTGGAATCGGCCCATGCCCTGGCCCATGTGGCCAGGACCGCCGGCGGCCTGCCGGGCGACCATATAATGGTGGTGTGCCTTAGCGGGCGGGGCGACAAGGACCTGGACACTATGGCCGCTTTCTCGGGAGAAACCTCATGAGCGGGCGTCTGGAAAAACGCTTCCGGGAACTTTCCGGACAGGGGCGCGGCGGCTTGGTTACTTTCGTTACGGCGGGCGATCCCAACGGCGAAGTTTCGCTTGAGATACTCAAAGGGCTGCCCGGCGCCGGGGCCGACATAATCGAACTGGGCATGCCGTTTTCCGATCCCATGGCCGACGGCCCGGCTATACAGATGAGCTCGCTACGGGCTCTGAAACAGGGTGCGTCACTGGCCAGTACCATCGGCATGGTGCGCGACTTCCGCGCCACCGACTGCGATACGCCGCTGATACTGATGGGTTATTACAACCCTATTTACGTATACGGGACCGAGGCGTTTCTCAAGGACGCCAGGGAGGCCGGCGTTGACGGCCTTATAATCGTCGACCTGCCCCCGGAAGAAGAGGAGGAACTGGCCATCCCGGCCGCCGATGCCGGCATCGATTTCATTTTCCTTACCGCGCCGACCACCGATGACGAGAGGTTGCCGACCGTTCTGCGGCGCGCCCGAGGGTTCGTCTATTACGTTTCGATCACCGGCATTACCGGCACCGCATCGGCCTCCAGCGATCACATCCGAGGAGCGGTGGAACGGCTGCGGCGCCATACCGGCCTTCCCATAGCCGTCGGTTTCGGCATCAAGACTCCCGAGCAGGCCGCCGAAATATCAAGCATTGCCGATGCCGCGGTAGTCGGTTCGGCGCTGGTCAACAAGGTTGCCGAAAACCTTGATGATGACGGCGCCCCCCTTGCCGGCCTAAGCGGAAAGGTTCTCGGCTTTGTGAGCGAACTGGCCGATGGAGTGCGGGCCGCCGGCAATAGGAGGGCCGCGCCGTGAACTGGCTAAAGAACTTCGTCAGGCCCAAGCTGCGCGAACTGGTCGGCGGCCAGAAGGACATCCCTGAAAACCTCTGGCAAAAATGCCCCAGTTGCGAGGAAATGATATTCCACCGCGATCTGGAAAGAAATTTGCGGGTATGTCAGCACTGCGGCCATCATATGCGCCTTGGCGCCAAGCAGCGCCTGGAAATGCTGTTCGATGAGGGAAAGTTCCAGGCCATAGAGTTGGATGCGCCAATCACCGATCCGCTCAAGTTCCGCGACCGCAAAAAATACGCTGACCGTCTCAAGGATGCGCAGAACCGGACCGGCGACATTGACGCCCTGACCGTCGCCCATGGAAAGATCGGCGGTTTAGACGTGGTCATCGCGGCGCTGGATTTTGGTTTCATGGGCGGATCCATGGGCATCGCCGTTGGCCAAGGACTGTTGAAGGCGGCGCATCTGGCGGTGGTTCAGGACGCCTCCCTGATTGTCATTCCATCCAGCGGCGGGGCCCGCATGCAGGAGGGAATACTGTCTTTGATGCAGATGCCCCGGACCACCATCGCGGTCGATGAAATAAGGTCGGCCGGCCTGCCCTATATAGTGGTTTTAAGCGATCCCACCACCGGCGGAGTATCGGCCTCGTTCGCCATGTTGGGCGATATAGCCATCGCCGAAACCGGAGCCATAATCGGCTTCGCGGGGGCCCGGGTCATTGAACAAACGATAAGGGAAAAACTGCCCGAGGGGTTTCAAAGGGCCGAATACCTTTTCGACCACGGCATGGTGGACATGGTGGTTCACAGGCATGAACTGCGCGATACCCTTATCCGCGTTATAGGCTTGTTGCGCAACACCAAGCCGCCGGCTGACGTGGTCGCCATTCCGGCCGCCGAAAAGCCGGAAAGTTTACCTCCTGATGAAGCCGGCGAGGACCAGCCGTCTCCCGGGGAGGGGCCTCCCGCTGGATAGCCCGCCCGACGCCATCTTAGGACGATTGGCGCGCCTGCACCCAAAGGTCATTGATCTTTCGCTGGGGCGCATAGAGAGATTGCTGGCGGCGCTGGGCAACCCCGAGATGAACCTGCCGCCGGTGGTGCATGTCGCCGGCACCAACGGCAAGGGTTCGCTGGTAGCTTTTCTTAGGGCGATGATGGAAGCCGCCGGATATGGGGTCCATGCATACACTTCCCCACATCTGGTTCGTTTCAACGAACGTATCCGCCTTAACGGCAAGATCGTCGGCGACGATGTCCTGATCCCCTTGTTGGAGGAATGCGAGAAGGCCAACGCAGGCCAGGCTATTACATACTTCGAGATAACCACCGCCGCGGCGATGCTGGCCTTCAGCCGCCATCCGGGGGATGTTGTGTTGCTGGAAACAGGACTTGGCGGGCGGCTTGACGCCACCAACGTCGTCGAAAAGCCGGCCTTGACGGCAATTACCCCGGTCTCACACGACCACCGGCACTTTCTGGGCGAAACGCTGGCCGGGGTCGCCGCCGAAAAGGCCGGTATTATCAAATCCGGCGTCACCTGCGTTTCAGCCGTTCAGGAAGCCGCCGCCCATCAGGTCATAGCCGCCCGGGCCGGGGAATTGAACTCGCCATTGTTCCGCGGCGGACTGGATTGGAGCGTTACGGCCCAAGCCGGCGGCTTGGTGTTCGACGATGGAGAGAACAAGCGGCACTTCCCCCGGCCCGCCCTGAAAGGCGACCACCAGGTCCAAAATGGCGGGCTGGCCGTGGCCTGCATCAGGAATTTGGATGGTTTCACTGTCCCCGACGCGGCCATTACCGAGGGTTTGACAAACGTTGACTGGCCGGGCCGTCTGCAACGGTTGACCAGCGGCCCACTGGCCGCAATGCTGCCCCAAGGATGGGAGCTTTGGGTCGACGGCGGCCATAACCCTTCGGCCGCCGAGGCCCTGGCGTCCCAGGCCCGCCAATGGTCTGACATGCCGCTCTACCTGATAGTGGGGATGATGAGCGGCAAGGACGTGGAAGGGTTTATAGGGCCCCTGGCGGCCCTGACCAGGGGTTTGAGGACAGTGACCATTGCCGGTCAGGAAGGCGCTTTAAGCGCCAAGGAAGCGGCTGATGCGGCCAAATCCCTAAGCGTCGACGCCAAGCCCAGCCCAGGCCTCGCCGGGGCGCTTGGCGATATCTTAAAAAACGGGAAAGAACCGGGCCGGGTTCTTATAACCGGCTCGCTTTATCTGGTCGGCGAAGTGTTGAAGGAAAACGGGTAATACAAAACAAAAAACCCCGCCTCAATGGGCGGGGTACCGGACTTGGTCGCTTAATCCCTTAAATGACCGATTCCACCCACTCGAAAAGCTTGCCCTTGGGCAGGGCGCCGATCTTGGTGGCGGCGACCTCCCCGTCCTTGAACACCATCAGGGTGGGAATTCCCCGCACCCCGTATTTGGAGGGCGTCATGGGGTTTTCGTCTATGTTGACCTTGGCCACCATGATCTTGTCGCCCATCTCCTTGGCCAGTTCTTCCAGGGCCGGGGCGATTTGCTTGCACGGTCCGCACCATTCCGCCCAAAAGTCGACGATTACCGGCGTGGGCGATTTCAGGACATCGTCCTCAAAAGAATCGTCACTCACATGTTTCGGCATTTTACCTTCCCTATCAGCACCTTATAACCAATCATGCGGGCTACAATCAGAGGCCCAATCCCTACCCTGGATATTATTGAATCTAGGGAGGCGGCGCCCCTCAGTCAAGGTGCGTACGGCGCAAGCATACGATCGTTGAGCCGCATGGCTCTTGGCCCGTCGGTCCACAGCAACAGGCATTTAACTTCGCGGCCGGGATAAATCAGGGCCAGGATGTCGCGGTAGGCGGCCATTTGCCTGAGGTAGGCCGGCGCTACATTGTCTTCGCTTTCAGGGGCCGGTCGGTTGGTTTTGTAATCTATAACCGTCACCGCGTCCTTAGCGACAAGCAGGCGGTCCACTTGGCCCGATACGACGTGGTTGGAAATCACCCCCGTAATGGGCACCTCGGCCATGCTTCCCGGGCCGAACAGGAGGGCGAAATCCGGATCATCGAGAACTTTCATGGTTTCGGCCGCTATCTCGGCCCGCTCTTCTTTCGAGAGGCCGTGGGCGGGTCTCGCCAGGTAGGCTTTGGCCGCCACCGGGCGCTTGTCTGGGGCCAGATCGGGAAGGGATTGCAGCAACCGGTGGATAAGCCGGCCACGCTTGAACCTGGCTCCGTCGTCGGACCCGAATGGCGAGTGGATGGTTGGCTCGTCCTGGGTTGGCCGGGACGGAGCCAATGGAGCCGGCGGTTCCGGCTCGGGCGCCGGCGGACGCCCGGCCCAGGAGGGCAGGGATTTTGTTTTCAGAACCGGCTTTCCAGCCGAAGTCTTTTCTTCCGGCTTTACGGTTTGCGGATTGCTTAAGCGCCATCCTTTCTCATCGTCCCACAAGGTAATGCTCTCGGACTTTTCGGAGTCCGATATGGCGGCCTTCACCATGTCGTACCAACATCCTTCGTTTAGCCCTTTGCGGGTTTCCCATCCGGCTATGTATAGGCGGTCGCGGGCCCTGGTAAGGGCGACATATAACAGGCGGCGGTATTCCCTTTCGATTCCAAGGCGCGCAACTTTGCGCAATTCGCCGCAAATAGCCCCCTCGTTCTCGCGAATGGCCGGCCACAGCAGGCATTCAGTCTCGCCATCGCCCTCTTTACCGCCTGTCCAAAGAATCCGGGGGTCGTGCCGGGGGTCGGGCAGGGTGCAGGTATCGGGAAGGAACACGATATTGGATTGCAATCCCTTGGCGCCGTGTACGGTCATCACCCTTACTTCTCCGCGCCCTTGTTCCAGGTCGCGCTTGATCTGCGTCTGTCCGGCCTCCAGCCAATGAAGAAACCCTTCCATGGAAGGAACGTGGTCGCGTTCGTAATGAAGGGCGAGCGATAGGAACTCATCAATTGGATCGTCGGCGTCCGGTCCTAAGCGGGCAAGCAGCTTGCGCCGTCCGCCCCGGTTCGCCAACAGGCCCGAGAAAAAATCATACGGCGGACGGAAATCAGCTTCGGCCATAAGTTCCGACAAACAAAGCCATGCTTCATGGAATTGCGGATTTTCGGTGTTTCGTTTGACCAGTTCCTCCCACAGGCCGCCATTGCGTTGATGGCATAGATCGAACAGATCGTCATCGTCGAAACCGAAGAAAGGCCCCTTGAGGACCACCGCCAGATTGAGATCGCCCTGCGGCAGAAGCAGGAAACGGCCAAGCGCCGCCAGGTCCATAACCGCCAATTGTTCAGTCAGCACCATGCGGTCGTTGCCCGCCACGGGGATTGCCAGCCGTTTCAGGCATCGCACCATTTCGTCCGTGAAACTTCCGCGCCGACGCACCAGAATCATGATGTCGCCGGGTCTGATGGGACGGCCGGCTGATTCAAGAATTTCCCCGGTATCACACATTTCATTTATGCGCCCGGCAATACGCTCGGCCAGACGGGATTGCGGGCTGTCCTCCGGCATTTGATCAAGCGGCGCGTCCCAGGGGCTGGCTTGGGGGCGTTCTTCAGGCTTCAATGTTGGCCACAACTCGACCATTCCGGCCTGACCTATGCGGAACGGTATATGACGCAACGTGTCGTCCGTCGTTAGGCCATCGCGGGCCTTATCGTCGGCAAAAACATCGTCGACGGTGTTGAGGACCGTCAGGGTAGAGCGATACGATTGGGCCAGTTCTACCGGCCGCCAGTCCCTTCCGGCGGCCTTTACCCTTTCGGCGAAGTATTCGCGCATGCGTACGAACTCATCCGGGTCGGCGCCCTGGAAACTGTATATGGACTGCTTTTCGTCGCCGACGGCGAATACGGTACGAACGGATTGGGACGCCCCTTCGCCTGAGAAAAATTCCTCCGTTAAAGCGGCTATGACTTCCCATTGTTCGGGGCTGGTGTCCTGGGCTTCGTCGACAAGGATATGATCCATGCCACCGTCCAACTTGTAGTGGACCCAGGAAACGCCGCCGTCCAGTTTAAGCAAATCGCGGGTATGTTGTATGAGATCGTCATAGTCGAGAAACGCCTGAGCATCCTTTAAGTATTTATAATATCTTAGCATTTCCGTACCTAGACGAAGCATGGCTTGGCTGGCTTCGACCACGGATATGGCTTTCAGCTTTTCCTTTGCGGCTAATACGCGCCCCTGTTCGGCCACAAGGATGGTTTCCGCTTCGGGATAATTTTTCAGGGCTGATTTGGTGATCAGGGTCTTTCTGGGCTCGTCTTTTTTGGTTACGAAAAGCGGCGCGTAAAGATTATCGAAAACGCCCTTATCCCCATCGCCCTCAATCCAGGTACGAATTACGCCAGCCCTGTCAACGTCCGAGGCGGCGCCTTCGTCAAGGGCTTGGGCGGTCCTGTACAGGCCGTCCCGGTCACAGTCGTTCAGGACCTTGGCGGCGATATTTTCGGCGTCGTCGTCATCACTCAGCCCCAGCGCCGAACGTGTAGCGATAAGCAGATTTTTCAGCCCCCCGTGCCTGTTGATCATCCTGGCCAAGCGTCCACGGTTGGCGTCCAGCCCTTTAATCACCTGGGAGAACCCTTCTTCATCGACGAGTCCGGACAGGGTTTTCAGTGCTTCCGTCAGGCCGCCCTTTTCTTCGCTGGAAGTGTGGACCAGAACTTTATCCAGGGCC
>JAZFTA010000271.1:0-2083 GCA_036446415.1 Rhodospirillales bacterium
AAGATCGCGCTTCGCCACCGCCTCCATCTCGTCGTGGACGAAAGGATGACAACGGATGACGCCCTGGCCGTAGATGATGAGGGAGCGGGTAAGGATGTTGGCGCCCTCGACGGTGATGGATATGGGAACACCGATGAAGCCGCGCCCCAATATATTGTTCGGTCCCCGGCAGATGGCGGCCCCGGCCCGGATATCGAAGGCGTCGTTCAGGCAGCCCCTCATGCCCTCGGTCAGGTAGGCCTTGGCGATGGCCGACAGCACCGCCGGCTTCTCGCCGGCATCGACGGCGCCGCAGGTCAGGATCCGGACCGCGTTCATTAAATAGGCGTAGCCGCCGATGCGGGCCAGCGGCTCCTCCACCCCCTCGAATTTTCCGATCGGCAGATTGAATTGTTCGCGCACCGTGCCGTAGGCGCCGGCCACCCTGGCCGCCAGCTGGACCGCCCCCACCGACAACGACGGCAGCGATATGGAACGGCCGGCGGACAGCGATTCCATCAACATACGCCAGCCCTGGCCGATGCCGTCCTCACCGCCGATGACGAAACTCAACGGTATGAATACATTGACGCCGAAGATCGGTCCGTTGTGGAACGGCACCCCCATCGGATCGTGGTGGTCGCCTATCTCGACCCCTTCCAGGCCGGGCGGGATAAGGGCGCACGTTATGCCCAGTTCCTCGGCCCCGCCGAGCAGGCCGTCGGGATCGAAAAGCTTGAAGGCAAGGCCGACCACGGTGGCGATCGGGGCCAGGGTTATGTAGCGCTTGGCCCAGTTGAGCCTTACCCCCAGGACTTCCTCGCCGTCGAACCGGCCCTTGCAAACTATGCCGGCGCTTTTGGTGGATGCCGCGTCGGAGCCGGCCCCCGGTTCGGTCAGGGCGAAACACGGCACATCCTGGCCGCTGGCCAGGCGCGGCAGGTAATGGTCCTTTTGCTCATCGGTGCCGTAATGGAGAATGAGTTCGCCGGGACCCAGCGAGTTGGGCACCATCACGGTGACGGCGGCGGCGACGGAGCGGCTGGAAATCTTGGTTATCACCTGGGAGTGCGCAATTGCCGAAAAACCCAGGCCGCCGTATTTCTCGGGTATTATCATCCCGAAAAAGCGTTCACGCTTTATGAAATCCCATACCTCGTCGGAAAAGTCGCGGTCCTGGGCGGTCCGCCAGTCATCTAGCATGGCGCAAAGTTGCTCCACCGGGCCATCGATGAAGGCGCGTTCGCGTTCGGTCAGTTCATGGACCTTGAAATCGAGCAGTTTTTTCCAGTCCGGGTTTCCCGAAAAAAGTTCGCCGTCCCACCACACGGTGCCGGCTTCAAGGGCGATACGCTCGGTTTCTCCCATGGCAGGCAGGATTTTCCCGGCCATTCTCATCAGCGGCGCGGAAACGGCGGCCCGGCGGACCGCCGGAATGCCGAATACGGCGGCCAACACGGCCACCACCGCGCCGGCCACCTTCAATGCCGTGGACGGCCCCAAGACATTGTCCCACGCCGCCAACAACGCCACGGCCAGGAAAACCCACGCCCAATAGCCGCGCCCTGAGTAAAGAAGCCCTAGAAATAAAATGATCCCCCCGGCCAGCAGTATATAAGTCGTTTGCATATCTCTAGTTCCTCAAGGGCTTTCCGGTCTTGAGCATGTGCCTGATCCTGTCCACGGTTGGCGAAGTCATGATCAGTTTCCTGAATGACCGTCTTTCCAGCCGAAGTATGTCGTCCTCGTTCAGGGTTTCGGTAACGTCGGTGTCGCCGCCGCTTAGCACAACGGCCAGTTCCCCGGCCACCACCGCGTCGTGAGGGGTAGCCAGGCCACGCTTGGCGAACCCGTCGACGGCCATCTTCATGGCGGCCAGGGCCGACTTTCCGGGAAGCGATATTTCCTGCGTCTCGGGCGGCTGGTAACCCTCGGCCATCTCCAGGACCCTGGCCTTGGCGTCGGCGAGAAGACGGTAACGGTTCATGGTTACGCCGTCGCCGGGACGCATGAAAAGCAGATCGCCGGCCTCGGCGGCCGACTTGGCGACCTTGGCCATGCTTATGGTCTCGAACGATTTCACGACCGGAACCATCGGACCTCC
>JAZFTA010000272.1:0-4493 GCA_036446415.1 Rhodospirillales bacterium
CCGGAGCCTTTCCGCCGATGATCGGCTGGATCTCGGCGACCGGCGAATACGGGCCGGAAGCCGGCATGCTGTTCGCCATAATCTTTTTCTGGACGCCGCCCCACTCGTGGGCCCTGGCCCTTTTTTCCAACCAGGACTACGCCCGGGCCGGGGTGCCGATGATGCCGGTGGTGGCCGGCCCCAGGAAGACCAAGATTCAGATGGCCTTCTACACCGCGTTGATGGTCCTATCGACCCTGTCGCCGGTCTATCTGGGCTTCGCCGGGCTTATTTACGGGGCGGCGGCGGCCATTCTCGGCCTCGGCTTCATCTACCACATGGTCCGGGTGTGGGCCGACGGCGAGGACAAGGCGGCCAGGCCGATGTTCTTTTATTCCATTTACTACCTGTTCCTGATTTTCGTGTTCCTGCTGGTCGACAGGGCCTTGTTTTTCCCCCTTTAGCCATGCCCAAGGAAATGAAAGCCGATCCCTACACCGAACTGGAAGGCGTATTCGCCCGTCTGACCCTTCTCGGCGAGGCCGAGGCGGTGCTCAACTGGGACTGGGCGGTGATGATGCCGGACGGCGGAGCATCCGCCAGAAGCGCCCAGATAGCCGAACTCAAGGCCCTATCTCATTCCATTATCACCGATCCTTTGGTCGGCGACCTGCTGGACGGGGCCGAGAGCCAAAACGGGCTTGGCCCCTGGCAGGCCGCCAACCTCAGGGAGATGCGCCGCATCCGGGCCCACTCAACGGCCTTGGACGAGAACTTGGTGGTGGCCCTGGCCAGGGACGGCATGGCCTGCGAGACGGTCTGGCGGACGGCGCGTGAGGATGGTGATTTCAAGGCCGTCCTGCCGGCTTTCGAGGGCCTTTTAGGGCTGGTCCGGGAAAAAGCCCGGGCCAAGGCCGAAAAACTGGGCCTGGAGCCCTACGACGCCCTGCTCGACGCCTACGAGCCGGGCGGCCGGGCGGCGTTCATTGCCCCCCTGTTCGCCGGCCTGGAGGCCTTCGTGCCCTCCTTCCTGGCCCGGGTCCTGGAAAAGCAGGCGGCGACGCCTAAACCGCTCAAACCCCGGGGACCTTTCCCCCAAGACAAGCAGCGCCGGCTGGGCATGGAGCTGATGGAAGCCATCGGCTTTGACTTCGATCACGGCCGGCTGGATGTCAGCCACCACCCTTTCTGCGGCGGGGTGCCCGAGGACGTACGCATAACCACCCGCTATGACCGCCAGGACTTCACCAGCGGCCTGATGGGGATCCTCCACGAGACCGGCCACGCCATGTACGAGCGCGGCCTGCCCTCCGAATGGCGGAGCCAGCCGGTGGGTCAGGCCAGGGGCATGAGCATCCACGAAAGCCAGTCCTTGCTGGTCGAGATGCAGGTGTGTAGGGGCCGGGACTTCCTGTCCTTCGCGGCGCCGCTGATGGCCAGGGCCTTTGGCGGCGGCGGGGACGATGCCTTGGGCTTTGAGAACCTTTACCGGCTGTACACCCACGTCGAGCCCGGCTTCATCCGGGTAGATGCCGACGAGGTCACCTACCCGGCCCACGTCATGCTCCGCTACCGGCTGGAACGGGCCATGATATCGGGCGATCTAGAGGCCGCCGACCTGCCGGGCGCCTTCAACGACGGCATGGAGGAGCTGCTGGGGATCACGCCCCCCACCGACCGGGAGGGATGTTTGCAGGACATCCACTGGTTCGACGGCACCTTCGGCTACTTCCCCACCTACACGTTGGGGGCCGTAACCGCCGCCCAGATTTTCGCCGCCGCCGTCAAGGCCCGGCCGCAAATACCGGAGGCCGTCGGCAAAGGCGATTTCAGGCCGCTGATGGGCTGGCTGAAAGAGAACATCCACGCTCAGGGCTCACTGCTTGAGAGCCCCGAACTGATCGAGGCCGCCACCGGCTCGCCCTTGAGCCTCGACGCCTTCAAGGCCCATCTCAATGAAAGGTATCTGGGCTAGCTTTAGCTCTTGGGCTGGGGTCCCAGATGGCGTTCGTTGTGTTCGACCGCGAAGACGTGGCCGAACAGGTTGGCCACGTGCTGTTTGCCGCCTTGGGTCATATGGAGATAGCGCAGGCCGTCCTTGATGTAGGGATAGACCGATTCCCAGAAAAAGGCGGGATAGCCTTCGGCCAGGTCGGCGGGGTTGGCGTATCCAAGCTTCTCGGCGGCCCCGGTCTCGACGAACTCGTAAAAAAGGCCGTTGATCTTCCTCATGTAGCTGGGGTCCGAAAGCTGGCCGATCAGGTCGGCGGCCCTGACCAGCCCCGGATAGCCTTTGGTGTCGCGGCCATCGGACGATTCGGGAACCGGAAAACGGGTTAAATCCATATTGGCGACAACCCGTTCGGCGTCTATGACCTTCGACATTTCCCCGAACCGCTCGCGGACGAAAATCTTTCCCCTTTCCACATGGTGCGGGGTGAGGAAGGCGTCGGAGGCCCCGGGCGGCGGCTTTACCCTCTCCCCATCGGAGTTGATCACGAATTCGGTGTCGGTGTCGCCCTGGCAGACCCCCCGGACGTAGCCGATATCGTGGCACAGCAACGATATGGTGAAATGCAGCCAGTCGTCGGGGGTGACGCCGCCGTCCTTGATGTGCTTGCCCCTCAGGATGTCCTGGCCGACGATGGTTACCAGGATGGTGTGCTCGATATCATGGTACAGGGAATCGGTGTCCGATATGCGCTCAAGGGCCATCCTGGCGCACCAGGATATGATGCCGGGGAAATCCGGCTCCATGTTGGAGAAATTCTGCGTATAGGTCGCCTGCAGACGTTCGACAAAGGCGTCTATTATGATTTCCGTTGAATTGAACACGGCCACCTCCCTGGTCCCGCAGTTTTAGCCCATAGAAACATTTATTTAAAGCCAGGCGCCGGTTTAAATGCTGTGACGGGCGTCACACTATATACACTATTGCGCGGGTTGTTTAGGGGTTCCTGAACACTCCCGCCCCGGCGGCGGACTTGACGCCGGGAGGGTTTTGCATGTCTGCTCCGCGGAAGCTGGATTAATAAGACTATGAACAGCAAGGACCACGCCCAGGCGGTGGACGCCGTAATCGGGGCCACCCATTCCGATCCCTTCTCCTTCCTCGGCATGCACGCCGGAGAGGGAGGGGACGGGCTGGTGGTGCGCGCCTTCATCCCCGGCGCCGATAGTGTCGAGGTCGTCGACGCCGCCGCCGCCAAGCCGGTCTCGAAAATGCGGCGGGTGCGCAAGGAGGGGTTCTTCATTTCCCACGTCAAGGGAAGGCCGGGGCCTTTTCCCTACCGGCTAAGGGTCGGTTTCGGCGATCAGGTGATAGAGGGCCGCGACCCCTACAGCTTCCCCCCCGTTTTCGGCGACATGGACGCCTACCTGATCGCCGAGGGGACCCACCTTGAAAGCTACCTGAAGCTGGGCGCCCACCCCATCACGCTTGACGGGACCGAGGGCGTCAACTTCGCCGTTTGGGCCCCCGGGGCCAGCCGGGTCAGCGTCGTCGGCAGCTTCAACCATTGGGACGGGCGGCGCCATACCATGCGCCTGCACCCCGGTTGCGGGGTATGGGAGATATTCGTCCCCGGCATATCCGAAGGGGCGTTTTACAAATTCGAGATCAGGGACGGGAACGGCGCCCTGCTGCCGCTGAAAAGCGACCCTTACGCCTTTAGATGCGAGGAACCGCCGCGTTCCGCCTGCATCGTCGAAAACATAAGGGAATACGCCTGGCGCGACGAGGACTGGATGGCCAGCCGCCATGAGGCCAACCGCCATGACGCGCCGATCTCCATCTACGAGGTCCATATGGGTTCGTGGCGGAGGGCGCCCGAGGAAGGCAACCGCTTCCTGACCTACCGCGAGCGGGCCGAACAACTGGTTCCCTACGTGCGTGACATGGGCTTCACCCACATAGAGCTGATGCCCATAAACGAGTTTCCCTTCGACGGATCATGGGGCTATCAGCCGATCGGCCTGTTCGCGCCGACCAGCCGCTTCGGTTCGCCCGACGATTTCAGGGCCTTTATCGAGGCCTGCCACTTTGAGGGCATCGGGGTCATCCTCGACTGGGTGCCGGGACACTTCCCCGAGGACGAGCACGGCCTGGTCCGGTTCGACGGCACCCATCTCTTTGAGCACGCCGACCCGCGCCTGGGCCGCCACATGGACTGGGGCACGTTGATCTACAACTACGGCCGCACCGAGGTCGCCAACTTCCTGATATCCAACGCCCTGTTCTGGATGGAGCATTATCACATCGACGGCCTCCGGGTCGACGCCGTGGCCTCCATGCTCTATCTGGACTACAGCCGCGAGGACGGACAGTGGATTGCCAACGTTCACGGCGGCAACGAGAACCTGGAGGCCATATCATTCATCAAGCGGATGAACGAACTGGTCTACGAACGCCACCCCGGGGCATTCACCGTGGCCGAGGAATCGACGGCCTGGCCGATGGTCTCCAAGCCGACCTACCTGGGCGGCCTGGGCTTCGGATTCAAGTGGAACCTGGG